>NZ_JBQCGW010000182.1:0-32743 GCF_051955275.1 Pseudobacter sp.
CTATAGGTTTTCATTAGTAACTTTTTAATCGTTGTTTAGAATCTGATATCAACACCAAATGTGATGGCCTTTAATGGTGGCTGAGCAAACAGGTTGTACAGGCCCGGAGTAACCAGGGTGGATTCACCGTTCGCTTCACCAACTTCAGGGATACCTCTGAACTTGGTGATCATCAGAAGGTTTGTACCCTGGGCATAGATCCGGATACCTTTCATCTTAATTCTTGATACCAGTTCTGAAGGGAGATTATAACCTAAAACCACGTCGCGGAGGTTCACATAATCGCCTCTTTCAAGATACCTGTCAGAGTCATACGTGATACGCTGGCTCAGGTCTTTCAGGTTAGCGAACTGAACAATATCGCCTGGTTTCTTCCAGTAGTTCAAGGCGTGATCAAGCTGCTGGTCAGTCAGGTTCTCACCATCACTGGCTCCTGCAGAATACATGATGTTCTGAACGTAGTTGCCACCGGAGTAGTAGAAGAGCACATTCAGATCGAAACCTTTGTAGGTGATGTTACCACCAAAACTACCGAAGAACCTTACGTTGGGAGATTTTCCGGAGAGCAGCACCGCATCATCAGAAGAATACTTCTCTGTGAGGTCACCACCCTTGGTGTAGTAAAGGTTCTTACCGTTGGCAGGGTTGATACCAGCCCAGCGGTTCAGGTAGAATGTGAATGGAGCCTCGCCTTCTACAAAACGGGAAAGCGTTTGGTCCTGGTTGTTCACATACAGTTTCTTGAACTTGGGATTGTTATTGGTATAGCTGGCAAACAGGTTTACATTGAGGTCTTTGTTTTTGTAAACTGTTCCGTTCAGTGAAATTTCAAAACCCCTGTTCTCCAGTGAACCCACGTTGCTGGTATAGCTGGAGAAACCGGTAGTGAGTGACACGTTCTTCGGATACAGCAGGTCTTCAGTAACCCTTCTGTATACATCAAATGAACCGCTCAGCCTGTTCTTGAAGAGACCGAAGTCTAAACCGATATCCTGGCTCTTGCTGGTTTCCCAGGTAAGATCAGGGTTTGCCAGCCTTGAAGGAACAGCCGCAGGAGCGTCGTTATATTTGGTAGTAAGACCATAAGTACCGAGGTTATCATACAGACCTGTAGGAACAGTACCTGCAGTACCGAATGATCCGCGGAGCTTAAGTTCAGAGATAACATCCACTTTGAAGAATGATTCTTTGGCAACATCCCATGTAAGACCTACTGCCCAGAAGTTTGCAAAGCGTTTGTTGGCGCCGAACCTGGAAGAACCATCACGTCTGCCGGTAAGTGTTACGAAATATTTCTTATCGTAATCATAACCGATATTACCGAAATAAGACAGCAGGCTCCAGTCAGTCTTACCTGAGGTTACAGACTGAGGACTACCGGCGTTGTCGATAGTATTAACAGATGCTGTTGGCATACCACGACCAACAAGAGTGTAATTGTAGAAAGAGTTCTTGGTATACTCCTGACCTGCCAGGATGTTGATGGAGTGCACATCGGCAATGGTTTGTCTCCAGTTGGCAGTATTGGTGAACACGTAAGTGAAATCACGGTTACCATTATCCTGCTTCTGGTTGTAACCCAGGATACCAGCGAGGTTTGAACCCGGCATCAGGTAGTTTTCCTGTTGCAGGGTATTGTAGTTGAGACCAAGCTGGGTCTTAAGGGTGAGGTTCTTAACCAGGGTCGCTTCGCCGAACAGGGTGCTGAATGATGAGATCCTGTTGAGCAGGCTCGGGTTCATTTCAGTTCCTTCGAGCGGAGAATAGCTGGTATGTGTTGGGTTCCATTTTCCATCGGCCAGACGAACCGGCTCATATGGATTGATGAGGAACAAGGCAGTATAAGCAGACTGTGAGTTGTAAAGAGAACGAACGTTGTTCTCTTTGGTATAAGACACACCCAGGTTGGTACCGAGGCGGAACCAGCTGAGGGCGTTGTACTCGATATTCAAACGGCCACCGGTTCTGTTCCAGAATGAACCGTAGGATACCCCTTTGTTATCGCTCTTGTTCAGAGAGAAGAAGTACCTGATCTTATCGGATGTGCCGGAGAGAGCAATTTCATGGGACACGATATTACCTGAAGGGGTAAGCTCATCTTTCCAGTTCGGAGCACGTCTTTCAATTGTTGACCAGAGATCATCACGCTGTGCATCAGAAATATTGAAGAGCGTTGATCCTGCAGGAAGACCGCCTGATCCGATCCTGTTTGTGATCATACTGTCGATGATGGTATTTACGAAACCACCTTCATACTCATACTGGAGTTTCTGCCTGGAGGTCATCAGTTTTACGTTGTTCAGTTCCTGTGCTCTCATACGGCCATACTGGAAAGAGTAGCGGAGCTCCGGCTTGCCACGTCCCTTCTTGGTGGTGATGAGGATTACACCATTTGAACCACGCGCACCGTAGATAGCCTGTGAAGACGCGTCTTTCAGTACGTTCAGATCTTCGATATCGTTCGGGTTCAACAGGGAATAAGCAGTAGAGCTGATGGGAATTCCATCCAGCAGGATCAGCGGCTCGTTGGAAGCGTTGATAGAACCGGTACCCCTTACACGGATATACCCGTTGGCGCCCGGCCTTCCGCTTTGACCTGTTACCTGCACACCGGTTGCACGGCCCTGCAGCAACTGAGTGAAAGAACCGATAGGTTTCTGAGAAACATCCTTTCCGGTAATGGTGGCGATAGATCCCACAACTTCCGCTTTTTTGAATGTCTGATAACCTACCACCACCACTTCTGTGAGGTTCTTGTCTTCAACAGCCATGAAAGCTTTTACGGAAGTTTTTCCGGTGATGTTCAATTCCTGGCTGGCAAAGTTTACAGCTGTAATGATCAGTGTTTTGGCATTTGCGCCAACTGAGAGAGAAAATTCACCATCGGCATTAGTGGTTGTGCCGGTTGTAGTTCCTTTGACAATTACTGAAGCATTGGGGATTGGAGTACCTTTCTCATCGGTGACTGTACCTGTAACAGTACGGGTTTGGGCTAATAGTTGCCACGACAATAGCAAGAAGCTTGCTATAAGCAACAGCATTTTTCTCATGTGCGTGAGTTTATGTTTTGATAATCTGAATAACAACTGCTTTCTGAAGGCGCTGTTAACAGTAGGACAGCAAATGTATTGATCAGGCTGCGTAGAATCCTAATTTTTTTTAGCAAAAATTTAATGTTTGGATTGAAATACAGGCTTTTCTACCCAATTACCCCGATGGAACCAGGCACTCCGGGTTGAGGATGTCCATGAGATCATATAATAATTATTTTCATTCCTAATTTTTTCAGAATAAATGATTTTATTCAATTCATAACGGTCAAACTTATCTGCATTTTGCCTGAAAAAATCAGCATTCCGCGCCCTGAAAAAATAATATTGGACTTCTCAGAATAGTTAAGAAAAAAATGGAAAGGGCTGCCCTCATCAGGCAGCCCAGGTTATAATTCACGCACTAAAGACTGTTTTATGGCTTATCCCAGAACACACGCTCCAGCATATTCGCTTTTTGAGGTGGAGCATTCCTGTTCAGTTCTATCTCACTTGCAGGATAGAGCAGAGACCTTGGCACACCATTCAGGATGGCATTGCCCGGTAAAGTGAGGGCAGGATAGCCTGTTCTGCGCCAGTCAGTCCATGGCTCTACCGCCACTCCATAACCAGACACATATTTCTCTTCGATGATCTGTTTCAGTTTATCTTCATCCGTACCTGCCAGTGTGCCATTAGCACCAAGATACGTGGTGGTATTGCCTGTTGATACACCCGCCTCGCTCATAGCTGCTGTGATTGCAGCGGTGAAAAACGTTTGTGCATCACCGGGAGCGCCATACAAAGCCGCTTCTGCCCTGATGAAATTGTACTCGGCAAAAGTGAGCATCCTGATAGGGCCAGCACCGTTGTACGAGATGCTATTCACACCGGATCCATTCCAGTCGCCCCCTGCCAGCGGAGTACCAACATTGGTAACTGCGCCTCTCAGGTAAGAGTGGATACGTGAGTATTTCTGGCTCGCAACATCACCGGCTTTCGCTCCTTTATAGTTTCCTGAATTGGCAGGGAAATCGGTAAAATAGAAAGGCAGACGCGGATCAGCTTTGGCAACCATCATCGATACCAGTGTGTTGTTAGGAAAGATATAATTGCCCCTGTCAAGCTCAAACTGGTGAATAGGGTTCTGCCTTCTTGAAGCAGTCTGGAAAACATGGCTGAAATTATCGGCATTGCCAGTCATGAACTCGGCGCCTGAATTCACCAGTGTGGTGATCTTCGCAACAGCATCTGCCTTATTGAATTTGCTGTAGTGAATGAACAACCTGAGTTTAAGCGTATTGGCAAATCTTATCCATTTAGGTTTCTGTGCAGTCCACGCGCCGGTGTAAATGGTGGAATTGGTGCCGGGGCTCTGAATGGAAGCAGACGCGTTGATATCGGTAAGCGCTTCATCTATCAGTGCAATCAGTTTGGTATAGATCTCTTCGTCATTATCATATTTAGGAAAGAGATTGCCCAGCAACTGTTGTGCTTCTGAATAGGGTTGATCGCCCCACACATCCACGGCCAGCTGATAAGTATATGCCTTCAGCAGTTTTGCCACACCTGCATAATGAGGTGATCCTTCTGCCCTGGCCTGCTTGATCACCATTTCAGCATCCTGTATGGAAGTGGCATGGATGGAGCTGAACAGGTTGTTCAACTCGGTAGCCTGGATCAGGTATTTTTCAAATGCCTGTGTCTGCGTTTCGCCGCCGGTTGTTTGCCCGGAATAGTGCTGCATGATCAGTCCGGTATGACGTTGTACATCACTGCCCCCGGTAAATCCTACGTTGAGTGTAAGCCCTGTAAGCACCTGCGCCATCGGGATCTTGTCTTCTTTCTGCCTGTTGGGGTCATTGTTTATATCCAGGTATTTATCGCAGCTCCCCACGAACATTGCTCCGGCAAGAAGAAAAAGTTGTGTTACCTTTTTCATAATCAAATATTTTGAATGAGTTCAATTAGAATGTAAGTCTTACGTTAAATCCAATGGTCCTGGTAGATGGCTGCGCATTGAATTCCAGCCCCTGCGCCGTGGAGATACCCAATACGTTCTGCTCGGGATCCAGGTGCGGGAAATCTGTTTTCAGGAAAAGGTTCCTTCCGAACAGGCCAAAATCTACATTACCGAATGGAGTTTTCTCCAGCAGCTTCTTAGGCAGGCTGTAAGAAATGGTAGCTTCTCTCAATCTTACCCATGATGTGCTTACGATAAATCCTTCAGCAGCGGCATATTTACCGGTATTGCCCCAGTATTGTTCTGCAGTGAGCGGAACATTCACAGGGTTTCCGTTTACATCCACCCCTTCATACTTATAAGGCTTGTTGGGATTGCCGTCCTTATCAAATCGGGCGAATTCAGCCGTTTCCTTTACTACACCATTTCTTCTGAGGTCAGCCACGTTCCTGGAATACATATCGCCACCCTCGCGGATATCGAGCAGGAAGTCGAACGTAAATCCATAAATATTGAACGAATTGGTGATCCCCATGGTGAATTTGGGATTGGGGTTACCGATCTTGAACACATCGTTGGTGGCAATGGGCAATCCATTGGCGCCAAGCACCATTCTTCCCTGTGCATCGCGGGTGTATTTGTTACCATAGATGGAGTTGTACTCTTCACCCTGCACCAACCTGATGTTGGGAGTGGTGAATCCTGCCAGGAAGATGAGTGGCACACCAGGAGCCAGTTTGGTGACCATCACCTTGAACTTGGTGTAGTTGGCATTCACATTCCAGGTGAAGTTCTTGGTGCGGACAGGAGTTACACCCAGTGAGATCTCCAGGCCTTTCGTTTCCAGTTCACCGGCGTTCAGGAACAGCGAAGTGATACCGGAAGCAGCGGAGTAAGGCACGGGGAAAAGACCATCCGTGAGCTTACGCTGGTAGTAATTCACCTCAAGATTCACACGATTGTTCCAGAGCGCGATGTCTGTACCAACTTCCCACTCACGTGTGAACTCCGGCTTCAGGTTCGGGTTACCGGCACCGTTAGCCAGTGAATAAGCCATCAGACCATTGTAAGGCATTACGATATTAGGTCCGAAACCATCACCAGGGTTGGCTGCATTGAAATAAGTATCAGTGTTGTAGGCAGCAGGACCGCGACCTACGATACCGATGTTACCACGGAACTTCACAGCATTTACGAGATCAGTTTTAAGGGAAGGAAAGGCTTCTGTAAGGTTGAAGCTGAGTGCTGCAGCGGGATAATAGAAAGTATTATTGGCCAGGGGCAGCGTGGAAGTTTTATCCATCCTGCCTTTCAGGTTCAACGACAAATATGATTTATACTCGATCACCGCATCAGCAAAGAACCCGATCAGCCTGGTACGCGTGTCGGTAACTGTAGATGCGATGGTTGTGGCGTTCGACATATTTTCAAAACCCTTCACTACCAGGCCTGTACCTGTAGTGCTTGCATTGGCAATTTTATTGTCGAGTATCTCATTACCCAAAACCAGTGAGGTATTGAAATCACCGAAGGATTTGTTGGCAGATAATGTAAAGTAGGAGTTGATATTACGGGTGCTGTTGCGCACTTCCACGATACCCCCACCGGGAGGGTTGTTTACGTTACCACCGCCACGGCCACCAATCTCGTCATAGCCGGTGGAACGGAAGGAGAATACGTCCGCGCCCAGTCTGAGGTCGGCCGTGAGCCAGTCTGTGAATTTGTATTTCAGCCCGGAGTTACCGAAGATGCGGTTCACCTCATCGCGGAACTTCACGTTATCGATGGCCCAGTATGGGTTGTCTTCCCCACCAAAGTGAGTCTGGTTACCGGCTGCATCGTACACAGGCATACCTGTGAGGTTGTAGCTTCTTGGTGTGAACCAGGCCCTGAACAGCGGGTTGGCCAGCTGGTTACCCTGCGTTGTTCTGCGAGAAGAAGTATTGTTGTAATTCACGAATGCAGAAACACTGAGCTTGCTGGTAACATCGGAATTGAGGTTAACGGTCAGGTTGTTCCTGCGGAACCTGTTATTGCGGATCACGAAAGTTTCCTGCGTATTACCGTAAGAAACACGATACGTGGTTTTGTCTGATCCACCACTGAAACTGATATTGTTCTGGAGATTGAAGCCAGTCTCAAAGATATCCTTCACGTTATCAGGATAGGCTGTGAGCGCTTCTTTCTGGTTGAGGTAGTTGGTCACTTCCTGGCCTTTGATCTCAGGTCCCCATGATGTGGAAGCCCGGGGGTTATAGGCTCCTGCCACACCCTGACCATACTGGTTCTGATAGTCAGGCATGCGGTTCACCTGCACTGTATTGTAGCTGGTTGTCAGTTCGATGGCGTTCTTGGCGCGCTTGCGGCCTTTCTTGGTAGTCACCAGGATCACACCTGCCGCACCACGTGAACCGTAAGAAGAGGTGGCAGCGGCTCCTTTGAGGATTGTCATACTTTCAATGTCCTCAGGATTAAGGTCTACTGCGCGGTTGGTAGTGGAAGGGCCTGTCTGAAGAGCGGTTCCGCCACCACTGTTATCGATGGGCACACCATCAACTACATATAACGGTGAGCTCAAACCGGTTACGGAGGTATTACCCCTGATCAGCACGTTACCTCCGGTGAAGCTGCCACCGGTGCCCTGAACACGCACACCAGCCACTTTCCCAACAATGGCATTGGTGATATTGGTGTTCTTTACTGCGGTGAGCTCATCCGCTTTGATCACCGGTGCGGAATAACCGAGCGTTTTCTTGTCGCGACTGATACCGAAAGAGGTAACCACTACCTCCTGCAAACTCTTGTCTTCAGGATTCAGGGAAACTTCAACAATGGTTCTGTTGGCAACAGAAACTTCCTGGGGCGCCATGCCTACCGCACTGATCACCAGTATGCGGGCATTGTCAGGAACTGAGATTGAAAATGTACCGTCTGATTTGGAGGTGGTACCCGAGTTGGTACCCTTGATAATGATAGAAGCGTTGGGGATAGGTCCTCCGGCTGCGTCCGAGACCTTGCCGGTAATGGTTTTAGTCTGCCCCAGCAATAGCATGGCAGGGCATACTACTGCCATTAGCAGTAATAGCATTTTTCTCATGTGTGTGTTAGTTTGATTTGAACAAAAAAGAACGTCAATTCTTCTCGGTATCAAGACAAGAATAGACGTTCAACTGCTGCTCAAGATAACTTTATTTTTTTACTAACGACAACAATAACGCGGGTAAAAATATAAGGTTGGTGAGGGTTGCGAGTACCAGTGTGAGTGAGGTCAGCCAGCCAAGGGCCTTGGTTCCGCCGAAGTCGCTTACGCAGAAGATAACAAAACCGGCTATCAGCACCAGTGAGGTATATATGATACTTATTCCTGTTTTGTGAATGGTGTCAACCACTATTTCCTGGTTGGTCTTTTTGCTCAGCTGCAATTCCTGTTTATAATTTACCAAGAATCGTATGGTGATGTCTATGGCAATCCCAAGTGCAACGCTGAAAACCAATACTGTTGACGGTTTGATTGCGACACCAGCCCAGCCCATTACGCCGGCAGTGATGATCAAAGGAATCACGTTCGGAACCAGTGAACATACCAGGATGCGGAAAGAGCGGAAGAGATAGAGCATACAAAGAGCTATCAGTCCGAAAGCCCAGGCGATACTTTCTTTCAATCCGTTGATGATGAAAGCACTGCCCTCCAGGAAGGTAACGGAAGTACCGGTGAAGGTCACACTGTATTTAGCTGTATCGAAGATCTGAGCGCTGCGCTGACTGAGCGAGTCGATGATCTGTGGCAGCCGCTTGGTACCTACATCCGCCATATTAACGCTGATGCGTGCACGCTGCTTGCTGCTGTCCATGAACGTGCGGATGATCTTTGTAAAAGTATTCTGCTTACCGGTGGAATCTTCTCCCTTGCTTCCCAGGTATTGCGCCAGGAAAGCGATATCAAAGGAATTAGGCAACCCGTAACTGGTACTGTCGCCATTGTAATAAGCCTGCCGCGCAAACTTAAGTCCTTCTACAATTGATAAAGGCCTGGCCATTTCAGGCTGTGCGGCAATATAACTGCTGATACTGTCGATCCGCTCAAAATGCTGCAGCGGATTCTGACGGAGACCGTTCTTCTTTTTGGTGTCCACCACAATTTCCAGCGGCATCACACCTTTGAAATTTTTCTCGAAGAACTTCAGGTCTGTGTAGATCTTATCGGTCTTTGGCAGATCATCCACAATGAAGCCTTCCGTACGCAGACGGAAGATCCCGGCAACTGCCACTATCAACGCAATGCCTGTAACAATGTAAATCTGCTTCTGGTGGTGCAGGCTCCACACTTCCAGTTTGCCGAGAATGGATTGCAGCCATTTGTTGTCGAGGTATTTCGTATGCCTTGGTTTGGGCGAAGGGAGGAAACTGAGCACAGCAGGAATGAAAATGATGGAGATGAAGAACAGGGCCATGATATTGATACCTGCCACTATCCCAAACTCTTTCAGAATAGCGCTCTTGGTCAGTGCAAACACAGCAAAGCCTATAGCAGCTGCAATATTACAGAACAACGTAACCACACCCATCCTTTCGATCATCATGTGGAGGGCTTTGAACTTTCTCTCTTTATCTCCCAGCGAAGGGTCGGCATCATTATACGCTGTATGGAATTTATTGAGGAAATAAATGCAGTTAGGAATACCTATCACCACCACCAGCGGCGGAATGAGGGCATTGAGCAGGGAGATCCTGTAATCGAACCATTCGATGGTGCCAAGGCTCCAGATCACACCTATGATCACCACAGCCAGTGAGAGCGCCATGGCTGAAAGACTCCGGAAAAATATCAGCAGGATCACTGCAGAAAGTATAATTGATCCAAGCAGGAACCATTGCATTTCGCTGGCTACCTTGGTGGCCATATTGGTCCTGATCAGCGGGAGGCCACTGTAATGGAATTCAACATTGTATTTTTTAGCGAAGGCTTCGCCAGCAGCCACAATATCCGCCACCACTGCGTTGCGTGCTTTGGAGTTGAGCACATCCTTATTGATGCGGATGCCTAAGAGCCATGCGGAAGTTTCAGGATTGTACAATAAACCCTGGTAGAAAGGCAGGTTGAGAAAAGCAGCAGCGGCAGTATCGAGCTCCTGCTGACTGAGCTTCCTGTTAGGGAAGAGCGGAAACACATTCAACTTCTCGGAAGTCGAATCTTTCAGCAGGTTTACGGAGGCAGGCACACTGAGCACATCTTCCACCGCTTTTACCTTGCGTATATCTTTTACGAGGGCAGCATAATCGTTGAAGAACTGTTCCCTGAAGAACTCTTTGGTCTGAACGCCGATCACCATCAGGTTTCCATCTTCTCCAAACAGTTTCCGGAATTCCTGGTAATCCTGGTACTTCGGATTATCAGTAGGGATGGCCCTGGTGAATTCATAACTTAATTGCACCTTAGATGCATGGTACGTCATCACAGCAGTAGCCAATACTAAAACAGCCAACAAGATCCACCTGAATTTCAGCACAATCCTGGCAATGGTTCCCCACATAGAAAAGATTTTAATGAGCAAATAACTAGAAGGCAGGGCAAAGAAAGCCAATTATGTGAGATTGGCAAAGAGAATTGTAACGCTGGAACACTGTCCGATCTGTTGTATTTTTGAGTATGCCGAACAGCAAATCCTTACTGCTTCCCCTTTTCTTATTGATCCATGTCATCAGCCAAGGTCAGTTGCAGCCCGTAGGGCAATGGCGCGACCATCTTCCCTATCAGCAGGCCATTGCCGTGGAAAGGCAGCAGCAAAACCTCTGGTGCGCCACCCCTTTCAGCGTATTTTCTGTTGATCCTTCTGACAAGAGCATCGAGCGCTTCAGCCGTATCAGCGGGCTCACGGAAACCGGAGTCACGGCCATCGGCGCAGACCCGGATGGCAACAAACTGGTGATCGCCTATTCAAACAGCAACGTGGATGTGCTGACTGGTAATACGGTCCACAATATCGATGCCATCAAAAACTCTCCGATCAGTGGAAATAAGTATATCAATCATATACTGGTAAAAGGGCAGCAAGCCTTACTGAGCACGGAACTGGGCATTATTCTGCTCAACCTGGAAAAGTATGAAGTACGTGACACCTGGATCATCGGCAGGGATGGCTTCAACACGGCCGTTGGCAATACCGCTGCCGATGCGCAATATTATTACGCAGCTACTGTTGAAGGCCTGAAACGAGCCCCCATCAATGGTCCCAACCTGGCCGACTACCGGAACTGGGAAATGGTTTCGGGCAGCAATGGCTTACCCGCGGGGTCAGTTTTTTCAGTAGTGAACTTCAAAAACCAGCTGATCGTAAACCGGAACCATCAGTTATATGCACTGCGGAATGGTAACTGGAGCCTGTTTTATGAAGATGGCTGGGAGATCCTTCATATCGGCGCAGGCGGGGACAAATTGCTCCTCACCGAGGCAGCCGGATTCCAGTCGAGGGTGATCAGCGTGGGGGCCAACGGTACCCTGGAAACCATCATTCAGCATCCCCGCTTCACCCGTTCCCCCAGGCAAGCCATCTATTTTCAGCAGCAGTACTGGATCGCTGATGAAGCAAGCGGGCTCAGCGCCGCCAACGGAGCAGGCGGATTCGAATCCTTCATACCCCCCTCTCCTGCCTCCATTGCAGATGGACAGATGCAGGTTCTCAATAATACACTCTGGGTGGCGGCCGGCAGCGTTACACCACAATGGCTGCCCGCCAACAACCTGAACGGGCTCTACCGTTTCAGTGATGATACCTGGACCAACTACAATGCTTCCACAGGCAACTTACCCGATAGCATCAACGATATCGTTAGCCTGGCCATCGACCCGGTTGACCAATCGCTCTGGGCCGGATCTTTTGACGATGGCCTCCTGCACTTACAGGACAACAAGCTCACAGTTCTCAAACAGCAATCAGCCATACAACCTGCTTATTTTTCTACCGAAAGCTACCGCGTCAGCGGACTGCATTTTGATGTCACCGGCAATTTATGGATCAGCAATTTCGGAGCAGCCGGAGAACTGGTGGTGAGAAAACCGGATGGCAATTTCAAATCATTCGTTATCCCTTACCCCGTTGCGGAGAACGCAGTATCACAGCTGATCACTGACGACTACAACCAGGTATGGGTAGTATCACCGAAAGGAAACGGCCTGTATCTTTTCTCTTACGGAAACAGTATCGACAATCCATCGGATGATCAATGGAGATGGTACAGAACAGGGACCGGTAATGGCAACCTGCCCGACAACAATGTGAACACTATTGCAAAGGATAAGAGCGGCTTTATCTGGATCGGCACCAACCGTGGCATCGGTATCATCCAGTGCCCGCAGGATGCGGCCACCAGTACCGGTTGCGAAGCCGTGCTGCCCGTGGTGCAGTCGGATAATTTTGCAGGCTACCTGTTCCGCGACGAACAGGTGCAATGCATTGTAGTGGATGGTGCAGACAGGAAATGGATCGGCACCAGGAATGGTGTTTGGCTGCTAAGTTCAGATGGAGCCAAAACCATCTACCGTTTTCATACAGGCAACAGTCCGCTCGTAGATAATGATGTGAAGCAAATCGCCGTGAATGGGTTCACAGGAGAAGTATTCTTCTCCACCCCCAAAGGCATCTGCTCATTCCGCAGCACCGCCACCGAAGGCACCAGTGCAAACGAAAATGTGCTGGTATTTCCCAATCCGGTGCCTCCATCTTACAATGGCACTATCGCCATCCGCGGACTGGTGAACAATGCCACCGTAAAGATCACGGAAGCCAATGGAAGACTGGTGTATCAGACAAGGGCCTTAGGTGGACAAGCCACCTGGAACGGCCGGCATTATAATGGAGGCAGGGTAGCCACAGGAGTATATCTTGTACTGGTGACGGACGATACCAAGAAAGAACAAATTGCCACTAAAATCGTTTTCATCAAATGACCATTCATCATACAAAAGGAATTGTGCTGCGTTCTGTGAAGTATGGAGAAACCAGTGTGATCGTAACAATCTACACTGAGCTCTTTGGTGTGCAATCCTATATTGTGAATGGAGTAAGAAGCTCTTCTAAAAAAGGCAGCGGCAAAGCGAATATGTTCCAGCCCGCATCACTACTGGATATGCAGGTATATCATAACGACCTGAAGAATCTTCAACGCATCAGGGAATTCAGCTGGGCCTTCATGTACCAGCATATCTTCTTTGATGTAATGAAGAATGCAGCAGCACTGTTTATGGTGGAGCTGCTGCAAAAAACATTGAAACAACCGGAGGCCAATCCTGACCTCTATCATTTTATAGAAGATGCCTTCCTGCACCTGGATGAAGCCAAAGGGCAGGCCATCGGCAACTTCCCGCTCTTCTTTGCCCTGCACCTGGCTACCATGTACGGTTTCAGGCTGAACGATGATTTCACATCTGAGACTCCATATCTTGACCTTCAGGAAGGAGAATTCACTAAAGACCACCCCGTACATCCGCATTTCCTTGATATGCCCTACAGTTATATCACTTCCCAGTTACTGAAAGTGATGCAGCCGCAGGAACTCAATGAGATCCCGCTCAACCAGGAAACAAGAAGGAAATTGTTACAGGCCTTTCAGGCTTTTTATGTGTTGCATGTGCCGGATTTTGGTACGTTGAAGACATTGCCGGTATTGCAGGAAGTGCTTGGTTAGCAGGTTGTGCTATTCAATCAGAGTGCCGCCAGTAGCTCGCGTCCCCGCGAGTTACATATATTCCGTCGCCTCCGGCGACACGGTGTTCGCCGGGAGGCGAACAAATATGCCTCACTCGCCAGAGGCGAGCGAGTGGCCCCCGAGTAATTATAAGATCCTTTTTGAGCTGGCATTCGATAAGCCTTCCTGACAGTTTTCGATTGATACAACGCCGGGTTGTTTTCCTTTTTCAAAACTTCCCAACGACTCAAAACCCAGCGCCCTGGCGCCATTGAGCGTTGACCATTGTAACAACTCCGCCAACGGGATTGCAGGAAAATGCTGCGCGATGGTTTTTATTTCTTCTAAAATATTCAATTGATAATTGGAGGAAAGACTATCGGTACCAATAGTTACAATAAACCTGTTTTTACGGATAAGATCAATATCAGGTAAGCCATTGCCGATATACAGGTTTGCATTGGGGCATAAACAGAGAACTACTTCGGGAAGAGTCACCCGGTTCTTTTCCATCCATACGAGGTCACTATCACTGGTATGTACATCGTGCACCAGTATCACGCGCTGTTCTTTATTGAAAGCAGGCAACATCAGTTGCGGGCTGCTCTTTGCAGGAGGTTTGTAAAAAGACAGATCGATGCCGAGAAATTCATAAAGCCTGTGCATTTCGCCCGTTCCGTTTTGCAGGAAAGCGGTTTCTGCTTCACTTTCCTGGTTATGGATACTGATCAGCTGATTTCCGGGAAAACCGGCAATCAGTTGCAGCAGGGCAGGAGAAACAGAATAGGGCGCATGGGGCACAATTGAATTGCGGCCTGGCAATGCCGATTCAAACTGATCGAACACTCCTTTTCCAAAAGCGAAACGCTGCGGAGCCGTGGCGGGAATGAATCCCATCGTTTCAATAAAATTCCTGTATTGGATTGTGCCTTTGACTTTCTGCGCGATGCTATCCGGGGTATTGCAGATATCTCCCACGGCCACGATGCCGCTGGCGTACATGGCGGCTTCGGCATCGGAGATGGCCTGCTGCACTTCTTCAGCAGACACATTCCGCTGCTTCATTACTCCCAGGAGAAAATCCACCATTCCGGAGCCGGGCTGGATGCGGCCCTTCATATGGCTGAGTTCCAGGTGGCAGTGCGCATTTACGAAGCCGGGACAGAGTATTCCCTGCACTAATTCCAGGTCATCGCCCGCTTCTGAAGCGGGAACAATGGCCTCGATTTCCCCTTTCTGAGAGGTGATCAGCACTTCTCCGCCTGACAGCAGGGCTTCTCCTGTAAATAATTGGTCTGCTTTGAACTTTCTGTAAGCCATAAAAACGGTGAAATCGATTAACTTTGCCATCCTTTCAACCGGAGGAAAGTAATTCCGGGGGTAAAAATACTGTAAAACATGCTAGACAAATTAGAAGCGATAGCCGCAAGGTTTGAGAATCTCGGAGTGGCACTCACCAACCCTGAGATTGTCAACAATAACCGGAAATTCATGGAAGTCAGCAAAGAGTACCGCGGTCTGGAGAAGATCGTACTGGCTCATAAGGAATACGTTACCCTGCTGAACGACCTGGAAAGCTATCGCGGCGCCCTCAAAGGCGACGACGAGGAACTTCGTGAGCTCGCCAAGGAAGAACTGCCCGGACTGGAAGAGCAGAAGGAAAAACTGGAAGCTCATATCCGTCAGCTTCTCATTCCGAAAGACCCGCAGGATGAAAAGAACGTAATCCTCGAGATCCGTGCAGGTACCGGTGGTGATGAGGCCAGCCTCTTTGCCGGTGATCTGTTGCGCATGTACCTCCGCTATTGTGAAAAGAAAGGTTACAAAACCGCTGTACTCAGCGAAACCGAAGGCACTGTTGGTGGCTTCAAGGAAGTACAGGTGGAAGTTACCGGTGATGATGTATATGGCACCCTCAAGTTTGAAAGTGGTGTTCACCGCGTTCAGCGTGTTCCGGATACTGAAGCTTCCGGACGTGTTCACACTTCAGCAGCTACCGTGGCGGTAATGCCTGAAGCCGAAGAAGTGGATGTTGAAGTAAAGGACAGTGATGTGAAGATGGAAACAGCGCGAAGCGGTGGTGCGGGCGGACAGAACGTAAACAAGGTAGAAACTAAAGTAATTCTCACACACTTAGCCACTGGCACTGTAGTAACCTGCCAGACAGAGCGTACACAGCTCGGCAACCGCGAGAAGGCCATGCAGATGCTTCGTACAAAATTGTATGAAGAGCAGGTACGTAAGCAGGAAGACGAGATCGCACGTCATCGTAAGAGCCTGGTTAGTTCGGGTGACCGCAGTGCAAAGATCCGCACTTACAACTATCCTCAGGGCCGTGTTACGGATCATCGGATAGGCATGACCGTTTATAACCTCGATGATGTACTGAGCGGCGGCATCCAGGAGTTCATCGATGCACTCCAGTTTGCTGAAAATGCCGAAAAACTCACCAAGCAGAATTAAGCGGGCAACAAGGTAAGTTCAACTTCGTTTACAGGTAATAGTTGGATGCTGAAAAAGCAGTCCGGCATGGCAATAATTGCAGCTATCAAAGACAAGCTGGCAGGGAGCTCCATGCTTTTCCATTGTTTAATAATTTTTTAATCAACGCGTTGATTTTAATTCATTTAAAACCTGTATTCAACAGGTGATCCAGTATGAATGGATTGTTAACATTTTGAAAAAACTCATAACAACAAGAGGAAATACGGCTAACCTGTGGCACCTTTGTGATGTCAAAAGAAAATGCTCTTTGCAGATCCGGAAGTAGAAGAATGAAGATGAGGAGTTAACCGTTCTTTAACGGGACAGGTTATACTAATGGCATTGGATTTGCGTTATACAGGATGTAGTTCTTTTGTAAAGACTCACACATAAAAGCAGTCAATTTTCTCATAAGCAGTTAGTTTTGGTTACGGCCCCTGTGTCCACAGGGGCCAATTTTTTTTAGCTACTTTTTGCTTATGTTGATTTTCAATATTTTAAAATAGAAAGCGGCATAGGCGGCCGCGGCACCAGCTGTGTCGGCCGCAATATCACCCAGGTCAAAGCTCCGGTCAGGTACAAAGTAATACTGAATCACCTCCAGTACAGCCCCGTAGATCACAGCCGCCAGGAATATCAGCAAATACCCGCGATAAAGCCTCTCTGGGGAATATTCTTTACAGATCAGGTAAATATTCCACAATCCCGAAAAAGCGCCGAATAAAAGGAAATGAACGTACTTGTCAAAGTGCGGGATGACCGGCCCGTCCAGGTCAGGAAGCGAAGAACCGGGCAGACAAAGCAGGATCAGGATAATAACGGTGAAGCTCACCGGAACGGCCTTCTTTTTCAGAAAATTAATAAGGCGCAAGGATTTGATCTCCAAGGGGGCTGATTTTCAACAATGTTACTGAATACCCAATAAAAAAAGATTCCCGGAGGAATCTTTTTCCAATATCGTGTGATGTGTCAGCAGGCAGCCGTTGTCATAACGGAGCCTTGGTCTTACCCAGGGACTGCATCTTTTCAAGCGTGGGCGATGGATTGCCACCCCGCTTCTCGATGGTTATGGCAAAAGCTTCCGCTTTTTGGGTATTGTTCATTTTCAGGATGAGTTTCTCCTGATCGGAGTCAAACACGCCGAGATCTTTGGGTTTGCCGTCGATCAGCGCCCAGAGCTGGTACTGCTGATCATTAGGCAGTTTAGGCATGTTCTTCACCACCAGGAATACACTACTGTTGGTGGAATCCCAGTAAACGTTGGCGGAAGAGCGCGGAGCGATCTTGGTGCCTTCCATGCTTACCACGGTTACATTGGAATCCTTGAATACTTTCTGTTCTGCCAGGATCTGGTTGAGAATTGCATCTGTAGAATCTGCTCTTTGCTGCAATTCAGCATTACTTTTCTTAAGGGCTTCATTCTGGGAGTGGAACTGATAAGCAAAATAAGCAGCGGCAATCAAGAGAATAACGGATGCTACAGCTAGCCAGTTGGTTCGCCGTACAGGTCTGTTGGCATTTTCCATAGTGATTACATTTGTTGGTTTGGTTTGATTATGAGAAGTAGTTGAAGTTGCTTCCATCAAACTTTGCCTTAACCCAACAGGAAGAACAATAGTGGAGGAGTGTTGCGTGTAAATATCCTCCAGCTTTTCTTCAAATGCGTTACGGGCAGCCACCAACTCAGGATACCGGATACAGAGTTGTTCAAACTCTTCCCGATCCTTTTGGCTTGCCAGCCCGAGTACCACCATTTCGATGATACCGCTTGATATGTATTCCTGTATGTTCACTTTAGATATCCCCGTAATTGAATCAATGCATTTCTGATACGCGTTTTTACCGTTCCCAACGGTATATTTTGTAATGCTGCAATTTCTTCGTGTGTATACCCTTTAAAATAGGCAAGGTCAATCAGAACGCGCTGGTCTTCCTTCAATTGACCGAGCACTTTTCTGAATCCGATATTATCCACATTCAACTGAGCGGATTGCCCGGAGATGTTTTCATCAACGGAACCCGGCATCGGCTGGTTTTTCCTGTCGTTTTGATAGGTCTTGGAACGTAGTGTGTCTATGGAAGCGTTTCTGGCGATATTCAGCATCCAGGTGAATAGCCGCCCTTTTGTTTGATCATAACTATCGATCTTCCGCCAGATATTGATGAAGACCTCCTGAAGTACATCATTGGCCAGTTCCACATCATTCAGGATCTGAACGATTATACTGTACAGGGCCCCGGAATAATTATCGTAGAGATATCCAAAAGCCTTATTGTCCCTGTGTTTTAACAAGGATACAAGTTGCTGTTCAGTATATGTTTGAGTAGTGGCCAATAATAAGGTTTACCCTAGCGAGGCCCAATATAATAAAAAAAGAGTGGATATACAAACCACTCTTTTATATACGATAATCAGTAAAATCCGGATTTATTCGCCAACCAGTTGCTTGTAAGCGGCGGCATCCAGCAGTTCATTCACATCGGCAGGATTGCTTACAGTCATCTTGATCATCCAGCCATCTCCGTAAGGATCAGTGTTTACGAGGTCCGGGCTTCCATCGAGCTCGGCATTCAGTTCGCTGATACTTCCTGCAACCGGCAGAAAAAGATCAGATACTGTCTTCACAGCTTCCACTGTTCCGAACACTTCTTCAGCTCCCAGGGTTTTGCCCACTGTGGGAACATCTACATAAACGATATCACCCAGCTCACGCTGTGCGAATTCTGTAATTCCAATGGTAGCAACGTTTCCTTCCAGAAGTACCCATTCATGATCTTTGGTATAGCGGAGGTTATCAGGAAAATTCATGGCGTAAAATTTAGTGCTGCAAAGATTAAGAAAAGCGGGCTATTTCCCATAAAATTTCCATCCGGTAACAAAATCTTTTTTAAGCACCTGCTTTGTGAGGATGGCCCGCACCATCTCCACAGGCATCCCGTTCTCGCGCAGCACAGCATCATGGAATTCCCGGTAGCTCATCTTACCCGAATCCACTAACTCCTTTTTAAGGGCGTAAAACTGTTGTCCGCCCACCATATAGGCCAGTTGGTATAAAGGCCCGTAACCTCCTGTGAAGGATCTCCTTACTTCCCCAGCCGCATTGGCACGCTCATGGTTCACACGCTCCACCAGGAAATCGATGCATTGCTGCGGCGTCCAGTTACCCAGGTGGTAATTGAGTGAAAAAATGATCCGCGCACAGCGGTGCATTCGCCAGAACAGCATCCCGATGCGGTCTTCAGGAGTCTGTGGAAATTTCAGGTCCCAGAGAATGAACTCCTGGTACAATGCCCAGCCCTCCGTCCAGAAGGGTGTGTCAAATTCACGGTAAGCCTTGTAGCGATTGCCCATGAACCCTTGCAGGTGATGCCCGGCAATCAATTCATGGTGCACCGTAGCCCGGGAGAAATGAGGATTATTGCCCCGCATGCTCATCAGCTTGTCGTTATGCTCCATGGCCCCGGTAGGATAAGCGATCTGTATCACTTCCCCGCCCAGGAAAAACGGACTGATCAGTTGCTGCTGCGGGCTCATCATGGTCATCCGCCATGTTTCTTCGGCCAGTGGCGGGATGGTCACCAGTTCATGCTTTTTCAGGAAAGCGATGCTTTCATTGTATAATCGCAGGATCAGCTCCGGTTGCTTACCCTCAGGAACATACGAATTCTTCACCTTCTCCATCGCCTTCTTCCAGTTGTCTCCGAAACCCATCTCGCGGCTGGCTTTCAGCATTTCCTGGTCGCACCAGGCGAATTCTTTATTGGCCATGGCGATGAGATCTTCCGGGGAGTAAGGTATCATTTCAAACTGCAACTGACGGATCAGTTCATCGCGACCGATTGGCCTGCCGACGATGCCGCTACCATCATCTTTCTGCGTGGTGGTGATCTTTCCTTTGCCTTTCAGCTGACCGGCATAGGCAGCCAGCAGGCTGTCCGTGGTTCTGTATGGTTTTTCAACCCACCAGCTGAAGCCGGGATCGTATCCATAATAAAAATCGAAAACGGATTTAAGGGCCTGCTGCAATCCGCGCACGGCACTGGAAGCGATATCCGCCAGGGCCATCTCCATTTCCGGTTCGACCTGCAGCTGGCTGATGCTCTGCCTGATCTGCTGCTGCCAGCTGAACATGTCAGCGGCCAGCTTTTTTCCATCCTGCGAAGCACCGCGCCTGCGCTGCTTTTCCAGCTCGTACATGGGTGGTGCAAAAGGTATGAAACGGCTGATGGCTTCATAAACATTCGCTTCGGCATCCAGCAGCCGCACCTGGTTATCCAGGTTTCTTTTGAAGAGAAGATAATCCACCCTCGACCCGGTGGAAAGCTGATCGAAACCGAGATCGTTCAGCTTACGGAGGTATTCCTGCTGGAAAGCTTTGGACCGCTCCCGCCTTTCAGGAGAAAATGGAATAGTATAAAAACGGGAAAGACTACCCCTGTCTGCATTGTATTGCACTATCAGGTTATTCACCTCGCTGGTCTGCTGAAGCAGGAGGTCGTCTTTTTTCGATTGTGCGTTGCTGTTATACGGGCAGGAAATGACCAGCAAGCCTGCCGCCATGGCGCAGGCCATCATACGTTTACGGACATTCAACATATGGGAAAAAGTATTATTTCCTTTTTACCAGGCGTGCTCTGATGATGTGCACGTCTTTCACCGGTCTGTCTCCGCCCATCCTGCCACTGGTAGGTACAGCGGCAATGCTGTCGATCACGGCAAGACCGCTGATCACTTCACCAAACACGGTATAGTTCAGGTCAAGGTGCGGCGTTCCGCCGATTGTTTTGTACACTTCGCGCTGTGCGGCCGGGATCTTTCGTTTGAGGCGGAAGGTCTCCACTGAATCCAGTCCTGCATCCGTGAATATTTTGCCCTGGGTAAGATAGAACTGTGATCCGCTGCTGGCCCTCAATGGGTTTACATCATCGCCGGTTCTGGCTGCAGCTAACATGCCTTTTTTGTGGAAAAGGGATTCCCTGATCTCTGCAGGTACCGTATAGTTCAGATCACCTTCTCCTAACTGCTGACCGGGTTTCGCCGTTCTGCTGTCTGGGTCTCCACCCTGTACCATAAAACTATTGATCACGCGATGGAAGAGGAGGCCATCGTAAAATTTCTGCTGAACCAGGCGCAGGAAATTGTCCCGGTGTAATGGAGTGGAATCTGAAAGCCTGATGATCACCGTGCCTTTATCGGTGACCATTTCCACATCTTTTTTAAGGTCATTCACATGCAGACCATTGGAGAGGCGTGGGTTACAGGCGGCGAGTACAAGCAGCATTGCTGCGGAAAAAAGCAATCGGTTCATGGTATTAAGGGTCAATTTATAATCCAACCCGGTCGAAATACAACAGGATATGATCTTTCATGAAATTCTCCTGTTCTATCATATTCATTACGGGTAAGCTCTTCAGTTGTTTGTAGTGCGGCCATCCGTCGCGGTCAATCCCTTCCAGCTCGTAGTAACCGCTTTGCGACATCAATGCGCATACAGCAATATGCATCAGGTCCTGCTTCTGTTCTTTTGTGAACTTCGGCTTAACCCCCAATTCCTGTATGCCGATAAGAAAAAGGATGGTCTCCATATCGGGCTTCTTCCCAAACCTTTCCACCAGCTTAGCTTCCAGCGTCCACCAGCGGGTCATCAGATCGTCCTGTACATGCATAGCTGCAAAGATAGGCAGGATTTCCGAAGGAGGCTTATACCGGTTGCCGAAATCTACCGTACAGGAATTATCTTTGTTGCAAATCATTTGAATAATGCTACAGGTTCCCTTTATCAGACAGCACACAGAACAGGTAAAAGAGCGTTTGGCCGTTAAACATTTCCAGGAGCTGTCGCTGGTTGACGAGATCATAGCATTGGATGATGAACGCAGGAAACTTCAACTGGAGTTCGATACCACCCAGGCAAAAGTGAACAGCGCATCCAAAGAGATCGGTCAATTGATGGCAAAAGGCCAGAAAGAAGAAGCAGAAGCCCTCAAACAGGCAGTGCCTTCGCTGAAACAAAGCCTTCAGCCGATATCGGAGAAACTGGCGTCCGTTGAACAACAACTGGAAGCGTCCATCGTGAAACTCCCCAACCTGCCTTCCGCCAATGTTCCCAAAGGACGTACACCGGAAGACAATGTGGTGGTGCGCGAAGGTGGCTCCAAACCCAACCTGCCACAAACTGCCGTTCCCCACTGGGACCTGGCGAAGCAATACAAGCTCATCGACTTTGAACTGGGTAACAAGATCACCGGCAGCGGCTTTCCTGTGTACACCGGCAAAGGAGCCAGATTACAGCGCGCCCTGATCCAGTACTTCCTGGATTACAACAGCAATGCAGGTTATACAGAGATCGTTCCGCCATTTATGGTGAATGAAGCATCAGCCTTCGGCACCGGACAGCTGCCCGACAAAGAAGGACAGATGTATTATGTGAACGAAGACAAATTCTACCTGATACCAACAAGCGAAGTTCCCGTTACCAATATCTACCGCGATGAACTGTTGAAAGAAGCAGACCTCCCCGTAAAAATGACCGCGTACTCTCCCTGCTTCCGCCGCGAGGCCGGCAGCTACGGCAAAGATGTACGCGGCCTCAACAGGTTGCACCAGTTTGAAAAAGTGGAGATCGTGCAACTGGTTCATCCTGATAACAGCTATAGCGTGCTGGAAGAAATGGTGCTGCATGTTGAACTGCTGCTGCAATCATTGAACCTCCAGTACCGCATTCTGAACCTTTGTGGTGGAGATATGGGTTTTGCTTCTGCACAGACCTACGACTTTGAAGTGTATTCCGCTGCGCAGGAAAAATGGCTGGAAGTGAGCTCTGTGTCTAACTTTGAAGCTTACCAGACCAATCGCCTGAAAGCCAGGTTCAAGGATGCCAATGGCAAAAACCACCTGTTGCACTCACTCAATGGAAGCTCCCTGGCACTCCCAAGGATCCTGGCATGCCTGCTGGAAAACAACCAGACAGAGTCCGGAATCAATATGCCCGAAGTGCTGCATCAGTACCTCGGTTTTAAATCGATTTAACAGATTCAGTTAATATTTCTCAAAAGGTTGCGGCAAGGGATTGCCGCAATTTTTTTTTTGTGCAACGCCTGTGTATTTTGTCTTGTCTGAATGTTCAGTCAAATACATAATGGGTAAGCATTATCCGTTCCAGCCCTCTGCTATGCTGTTCCCATCTTTCTAAAATCAATTCATCAAAAAATGAAAATGAAATTCATTGCGCTTGCAATAGCAGGCAGCCTTATTTCTGTATTGAGCCATGCCCAGATCAAAAAAGGCTCATTGCTCTTCGGTGGATCCCTGGGATACACTTCCATCAAACAGGATTCAAAAACTGCTGGTGTTACGTACGAACTGAAAAAGAATGAGATCATCGTTTCTCCTTCTTTTGCAATGGCTGTGGCAGACAACCTTTTTATGGGTGCAGACCTTGCCTTGAACAGCGCCACAGACAAGTATACATACAGTGGCATGGCTTCTCCCGGAAAGATTAAATCCTCCACAAAAGGGGGCGGTATATTTGTTCGCAAATACTGGAATATTGTAGACAGATTTTACATCTTCGGGCAAGGCAGGGCCGGGTTTGATGCCTTCAAAAGAGATTACGCCACTAACCCTCCCAGCGTACCTTCCACGTATGAAAAAGGCTATATCGTTTCAGCATCCATCTACCCGGGACTTTCATTTGCCCTCAGCAAAAAAGTGCACCTGGAAAGCACCTTCCTGAACCTGGTTACATTGCAGTACACAAAGAGAAGCGACTATAACAAACAGAATGATCAGAAACTCAATAAGGACCGTTACTTTGATGTGATCAGCAGTTTTGATAATACCACCAGCTTCACCATCGGTGTTAAAGTACTCCTCTCTAAATAATCCTGTAAATTTTACAAGTATGAAATTCACCTATACATTATTGACATGTTCCCTGCTCATCATATCATCCGTTATGCGGGGCCAGATAAGAAAGGGATCCATTTTACTGGGAGGTTCAGTTCAATACAGCAATAGCACGGGAGAAGAGATACCCGCTATGGGGAAAGACAGGATCAGAAGCATCAGCATTGGTCCGGCTATCGGATATGCGCTGAAAAACAATCTGGTACTGGGTCTTAGCCTGGGCTACAGCAATGGCAAAAGCAACCTGGATACCAGGAACTTTAAGGCATCGGGGTTTTCCGGCGCGGTGTTTCTCCGTCAATACTGGAATATCACCAGTAAATTCTATGCATTCGCAAATGCGCAGGCAGGGTATGGCAGCAGTGAAGGAAAGCTCGTGCGTTCCGATAATGCATTTTATCGGGCAAAGAATAAAAGCTGGAACGTGAACGCTTCGCTGATACCCGGTGTTGCGTATTCCGTGAACAGAAAGATCATGCTGGAATCCACATTCCTTCCATTACTGAATGTTCAGTACGGTAAATCCGATAATCATCTGACAGATCTTAATTATTCAAGTAGCAATACAACTAAACAATTCCGTGCAAACAGCAGCCTGACCAATGGCCAGACTTTTAGCCTGGGAGTGAGGTTTCTGCTGTAAAATATTTGAGGAGATATGGTGCCGGGGCTGACCATTTGGTCAGCCCCATTTTTCGCAATGCCCAGTCGCTCGCCTCTGGCGAGTTATTTATATTTCGTCGCCTCCGGCGACACCGCGCTCGCCAGAGGCGAGCAAATATCGGTCACTCGCGGGGACGCGGGCAACGGCACCCTGGGTAATGGCAATATACTTTTTGGCACTGTGGTTGCAGTTGTTATACCGGCGATTGCCGGTTCTACCCGGACCCTCAAAATTAAAAGCTCTGTTAAACTTTCCCTTTCAACATCCGTCAAACGCAAAACCATTTTCCGCATGGGCATTTCCAACCAGCTCAAAAACCAGCACCTCCTCTGGCGCGCAGGCTTCGGACCGGATACATTACCGGCAGAAGAGCTCCCGGCAGACTCCAATAAGAAACTCATCAAAGCTTTGTTCAAAGCCTCCGAAAAAACACCGGCTTATATTGATGTGGCAGATCCCGCTGTAAAGGAAATTTACATGGGAATGGATGAGATGTACCGGCAGAAAAGGCAACTGAACGAAGAGCAGCGGAAACTCATCCGCGACAAATCCCGCGATGGCATCCGCGCCCTCAATATCACCTGGCTCAACCAGATGGTGCACAGTGAGCAGCAGCTTCGCGAAAAAGCCTCCCTCTTCTGGCATGGACATTTCGCCTGCCGTACCGTTAATATTGTACACCAGCAGCAACTGCTGGATGTGATCCGCCGCAACGCACTCGGAAAATTCCCCGATCTGCTGCGCGAAGTGAGCAAGTCAGGCGCCATGCTCAACTTCCTCAACAATAATCAGAACAGGAAAGACCGCCCTAATGAGAATTTCGCACGCGAAGTGATGGAACTGTTTACCATGGGCCGCGGAAATTATACCGAAGACGATATCAAAGAGGCAGCCCGCGCCTTCACCGGCTGGGGCTCCAACCCTGCCGGGGAGTTCCTTTTCCGCAAAGGACAACATGATACCGGAAGGAAAAAAGTACTGGGTAAATCCGGCAATTTCGATGGAGACGACGTGCTCAACATCCTCACAGAACATCCGCAAACCGCGCAATATATTACCCGGAAGATCTATCGCTACTTCGTTAACGAAACGGAACAGGAAGACCAGGTCAAATGGTTGGCAGACCGCTTCTATAAAAGCGGATACGATATTGCAGCACTCCTCAATGATATCTTCAGCAGCGACTGGTTCTATGACCAGCGCAATGTGGGCGCCATCATCAAATCGCCCGTGCTGCTGATTGCCGGCATCCGCAGGGCCATTCCCATGCAGATCTCCAATGAAGAAGTGCAGATCACTTTGCAACGCCTCCTGGGACAGCAGCTTTTCTACCCACCCAATGTGGCCGGATGGCCCGGAGGAAAAAGCTGGATCGACAGTTCCTCACTCATGCTCCGTCTCCGCATCCCGCAAATGATCTATGCAGAAGACACCCTCACCCTGAAACCCAAAGATGATGATGATCAGATGATGGGTATGAAGGATAAAGATGATTCAAAACAAAAGATAAAGGCCTTTGCACAGAAAAGAGGCGGCGGACAGGTGATAGCAGCTACCGTTAACTGGGATGCCTATACGAAACTGTTTGAGAAAGTATCACGGGAAAACCTGCTTTCTTCCATCAGCGGCGCTGTGCTGCAGACCAGCAACAGCGTTACTGTAAACACACTCGATAAATATGTTGACGCCAGCAGCCGTGAGAACTATATCAAAACGGCTACCATCCAGCTGATGAGCACACCAGAATACCAACTTTGTTAACCAGTACCAAACGCAATTCCTATGCTTTTAAAAAGAAAACAATTCCTGCAGATCGGCTCACTGGCCACAGCCTCCATGATGCTGCCCAAATTCATGAAAGCGTTTGAAGCACCGAAGATGGTGCCTCCCGGTAATAAAGTGATGGTGATACTGCAACTCAGTGGTGGCAATGACGGCCTGAACACCGTGATACCCGTTCGCAACGATATCTATTATAAAGTACGTCCCAAACTCGGCATCAGCCGCGAGAATGCATTGCAACTCACGGATGAAGCAGGCCTGCATCCGGCGCTCACCGGGTTCAAGGAGCTATATGATAATGGCAGTCTCGGTATCCTCAACAATGTTGGTTATCCCAATCCGGACCGTTCCCATTTCCGCAGCATGGATATCTGGCATAGTGCCAGTGATAGCGACAAATTCGTGGACACAGGATGGTTAGGAAGGTATCTGGATGCGCAATGTGCGGGTTGCGACAAGCCCACGCAGGCACTGGAACTGGATGATATGCTCAGCATGGCTATGAAGGGCGAGCAGGTGAAAGGGCTCGCCATGAAAGATCCGCGCAGGCTCTTCAATACTTCCAATGAGAAATTCTTCCGCGAAGTGATCAAAAACCACCAGGATGATCATAATGAACAACCGGTGGACTATCTCTATAAAACCATGGCAGAGACCATGAGCAGCGCGGATTATATCTTCAAACAAAGTAAGATCCATCCCACCAGCACCGTATATCCCTCTACTGATATCGGTAATAGTTTCAAGACCATCGCCTCACTCATTTTCTCCGATATCAATACCAAAGTATATTATTTATCGCTCGGTAGTTTTGATACCCATGTTGGTCAGGATGGCCAGCAGCGCAGGCTGTTCACTGAAATGAATGCAGCCATCAGCGCCTTTGTAAAAGACATGCAGCAGAATAACCGCTTTCAGGATGTGATGCTGATGACCTTCTCAGAATTCGGAAGAAGGGTAGCGCAGAATGCCAGCGGCGGAACAGATCACGGTACAGCCAATAATATGTTCTTTATCAGCGGGGGACTTAAACAGAAAGGATTGCTGAATGCAATGCCGGACCTGAATGATCTTAAGAACGGCGACCTGCAGCATAAAGTGGATTTCAAGAACGTGTATGCCACCCTGTTGAACAAGTGGCTGGGAGCAGATGACAGGAAGATCCTGGGGAGAGAGTTAAGTTATCTTGATTTTGTCTGATATAATAAAAGTTGTATATTTAAAGACCAACTTTTTTACCCGTCCATTTCTCCTTTCCTACTTTCACCTGGCTCAACCAAATTACCTTATCAAAAAAGACTGTGCTTACCAAAAGCCTTCATTGTATGGAGATATCGAAATACAGGAAGGCTTTTTTCATTGGATATGCCACAAATAAAAAACAACTGAAAAGTCATATCAGGATTTGCCATTTCTGGCAGCGGCCTTTTATACCCATCAGTTGCTTTTTATCGGAAAAAATTTTACCAGCCCTGTTTGGCAACGCCAGCTTTGATGGCGGCAAGCGCTTTCTCCTCACCCAATAAAGTAGTGAGTTTATTGCCTTTGCCATCATTTCCCTGTGCCATATAAGCACCCTTGGCGGTCTTGGTGATCACTGCGTCTTTGATAGGAACATTCTTTTCCTTTGTTTTTACATTGTATGCAGTGAGCGTAATGTCTGCCATAGTCAAATCATTTAAGACGTTAGTAAATTGAATAGTTTTACTTTACAAAAAGTTCTCCAAAGAGAGACCAAAGCACAGTTAAATATACATATTTTTTCAATATAAGGCTTGTCAGCATTGATTTTGAATGAGTTTACAGAAAAAACTTACCCACAAAAAAATGCAGGATATGCACCTTCCGGTCATCCTAAATCAAATTAAACCGCCATGAAGATTCTACATTTGTGCCTTTATGTCCTCTTATCCGGCTTTACCCTGCATGCACAAATTCCGGGCCTGCAATTATTGAGCAACAGTTTGCCCGGAAAATCCGGTCCATCCCTCAAATCCGCTGCAGGGCTGATCAAAATTCCGCTAGACAGCAATATGATCGTGGATTTCAGCGGTTCCTGGGGCCGCGCGGCTTACTCCACATTCCGCTATTTCGACAGTCAGGCTGACCCGCGTAATGGTAATTTTCTGGCAGACAGTACAAGTGGAAATACCTCCATCGGAGCAGAAGATTATTATGGCTACCGCCGTCACCGGCTCATTGCCGGAAACTTTCAGCAACGTTACCGGTTACGCGAGATATGGGTCTGCACCTCTCCTGCCAACCCGGTTCCGGACACCGTTGACATCACAATCGGTGACAGCGCCCGGTCCGCAACTTACATTTACCAGTACACGAACAATACCAATCCCGGCATCCGCATCATCACCCAGGGTCGTAAATATGAATGGAAAAAAGTCTGGGAAGGAGATACCACCGTTCAGTATTTTCTCACCAGCGTTCGCTGGAGAAAGATGTTCTACCAGGAAGGCGGATACTGGATGGCGCCCGAGACCAATATCACCGGTATCATTTTCTACGGTGAACCAACCGGAACAGGCGATACCACTTTCAATTATGCATCCGATGAAGTGGTGGCCAAAGCCGCTTCGCGCCGCGAGATCATCCGCAACCTCACCGGTTCCAACTTTTATAATGTGTTCCCCATAAAGGATTGCGACAGTTTCACCATCATGCGTAAAGGACTTCAGCAGACCAACCGCTTTCATTATGATACCCTGGTGCTGCAGCCACAGAAAGATATTTCCTCATCCGAATATTACGACTCAGCTTGCATGGCCGTGATGAAGGGCAGAAGAATGTACTACCAGATGATGGGACCTGCCACTCACCTGCTCCAACAAACGAAATCCACCAGCTGGAGGCCGGTTGATGACACCTCAGCCGACCGCCGTGATCCGCTTAGCTATCGCATATTGGGCAAGAACATGTACAGCATTGCCTATGCATATGGCAGCAATCCCAATGCAGATGATCAATACACCAGGCAAAAGAATGGTCATATCAAAGCATCCGGAACACATTGGGGCATTGAGCCCGGCAATGAGCTCAATGGTGTATACTTCCCCAATCAATGGCTGGATCCCATCGGCACCGGATGCATGATGCTGATGGCCATCGATGGCTGGAAAAACAGGTGGGGCAAGGGTTACGGCGTAAAGAACGCTGACCCAAATTTCAAAATTTATGTACCTGGTACAGCCGGCATCGATGTGCAATACCAGCGCGCAGTCATCAAATTCCTGCAATACGCTTACAACACTTCACATCCTCCTATCGACTATATCGGCTTTCATGCATATCCTGGCAGTCTGAAAAAAGGAGTAGGACCTTTCACCAGTGAACTACCCGGCAGTCATATCACCTTCCCTTCAGATAAAGGTTATTACCAGGACCAGCATAAAGCGCTTGCCTCCATCTACCGCGAATGGCGTGGTTATATTCCCATTACCATCAATGAATATGGTGCTGACAAATCTTTCCTTCGCACAAAAACCGAGAACGGCATGTATGACACCACGCTCTTCGGCATTGTGCAGTACGACAGGTTCAACGAAGCACAGAGCCTCGGCATCTTCCTGGTCAGCAGTAAACTGATGGGCGCCGCCACTTCGGAAGCCGAGCGTGTTCAATATGCCTTCAAGGATGATGAGGCTCCCAATAAATCATCACGTTATACCAATTACAGTGGCAGCGGTTATCTCTGGTACTATCACAACAAAGACTGGCAGCTTGATTCAACTAAATACTGGGATAACTATTATTATGATCAGGGGATCAGTCGTGCTTTGTTCTGGTATGGAAGCGGAGAGATAATCGACTCCACGAGCGGTGGCCTGTTTCTCTTCAAATTCAGGCATAGCAAGGATCCTGCGAAAGTGGTGTATGCCGTCTGGAAAGACAGCAGTTCCACCGGCAAAGGCATTCCGGTAAAAATTCCGGTTGGCATTGTTTCCAACGCTCAGAAAATGATGGGCAGTTTCAAAAGCCTTCAACCCGTTTATTCAAAAGCGGAAGTAAAGAACGGCTTCATTCATACCAGGGCAACGGCCCTGCACCAGTTCTTCTTTGTAACTGAGAAGATAAGGCCGCAGCCCTTGATCATGAAGAAAAAGTAGCTACTATCGGAGAGCATTCGCTCGCGTCCCCGCGAGTGACTGATATCCGGTCGCCTCCGGCGAACGCTTTGTCGCCAGAGGCGAGCTCCCGGGCAGACCCTGATCCTCATAAAAAAAAGCAGGCTGTTTACTCAACAGCCTGCTTTTGGTTTTATCTGGAAAAATTTTATACGTCGATCTTCGCGTACTTGGCGTGTGTTTCGATGAAATCACGGCGCGGTGCTACTTCATCACCCATCAGCATGCTGAACACGAGGTCCGCTTCAGCAGCGCTTTCGATAGTAACCTGTTTCAAGGTACGAGTGTCCGGGTTCATGGTCGTTTCCCAGAGCTGGTCTGCGTTCATCTCACCAAGACCTTTGTATCGCTGGATATTCACGCTGTCTTCTTTTCCGTTGCCTAATTTCTCAGTAAGTGCCTTGCGTTGCTCTTCATTCCAGGCATAAGCGGATTCCTTTCCTTTCTTCACCAGGTAAAGCGGTGGTTGTGCGATATATACATAACCCTGTTCTACCATCTCTTTCATATAACGGTAGATGAAGGTAAGGATCAGGGTTGCGATGTGGCTGCCGTCCACGTCGGCATCCGTCATGATGATGAGTTTGTGATAACGGAGCTTAACGAGGTTGAGTGCTTTGGGATCTTCGGGAGTTCCTACGGTAACACCGAGGGCCGTGTACATGTTACGGATCTCTTCGTTCTCATAGATCTTATGCTCCATGGCTTTCTCCACGTTCAGGATCTTACCACGGAGTGGCAGGATGGCCTGGAAGTTACGGTTACGGCCCTGTTTGGCAGTACCACCCGCCGAGTCACCTTCGACAAGGAACAGCTCACAACGATCAGGGTCACGGTCGGAGCAGTCAGCCAGTTTACCGGGCAGGCCGCCACCACTGAGAACGCTTTTACGTTGTACCATTTCCCGGGCCTTGCGTGCAGCGGCTCTCGCCTGTGCAGCCAGGATCACTTTTGAAATGATATTCTTGGCTTCTTTGGGATTCTCTTCGAGGTACTGAATGAGTACTTTTGAAACGGTAGAGTCTACAACGCCCATTACATCACTGTTTCCGAGCTTTGTTTTAGTCTGACCTTCAAACTGGGGCTCAGGCACTTTCACGGAGATGATAGCACTGAGACCTTCACGGAAGTCATCACCTTCGATTTCTACTTTTGCTTTTTCGAAGAGGTTGTTCTTATCGCCGTAGCTTTTGAACACGCGTGTAAGGGAACGGCGGAAGCCGGATACGTGCGTACCACCTTCGATGGTATTGATATTATTTACGTAAGAGTAGATATGTTCGTGGTAGCTGTCGTTGTAGGTCATGGCCACTTCAACGGCTACATTGGAGGCTTCGTCCCTTCCTTCTACAAAGATCACTGTAGGGATCAGGGTGGTACGGCCTGCATTTTTATCGAGCATCTCAACAAACTCCACGATACCACCTTCACTGTAGAAGGTTTTAGTATAGTGTTCGCCGTTATCATCTTTCTCACGGAGATCGTTCAGGATGATGCGGATGCCTTTATTCAGGTAAGCCAGCTCACGGAGACGGCCTTCGAGGATGTCTTTCTTGTAAAGGGTAGTAGTGAAGATGGATGCATCGGGCCAGAAATGTACATTGGTACCGGTGATATCGCTGGTGCCGATGGAGCGAACTTCATACTGAGGAACTCCGATATTGTATTCCTGCTCAAAGATCTTTCCTTCGCGGTGTACAGTTACATGGAGAACAGTGCTCAATGCGTTTACGCAACTCACACCCACACCGTGCAGCCCCCCGGAAACCTTGTAGGTATTTTTATCGAATTTACCACCTGCGTGAAGAACGGTCATTACCAGTTCCAGGGCGCTCTTCTTTTCTTTGGTATTGATGCCGGTGGGGATACCGCGGCCATCATCCAGTACAGAAATAGAATTGTCTTCATGAATGGAAACCGTGATATTCTTACAATATCCAGCCAGGGCTTCGTCGATGGAGTTATCCACCACCTCATATACCAGGTGATGCAGGCCTTTTTCGCCAACGTCGCCAATGTACATCGCCGGACGCTTACGCACTGCTTCCAGACCTTCTAATACGTGTATACTATCTGCACCATATCCGCTATTGG
>NZ_JBQCGW010000183.1:0-13961 GCF_051955275.1 Pseudobacter sp.
CTTGCCACCGTATCATTTTTTAAACCATTCCGGTAAACACTACTTCTTCACGATCTTCCTGACCTCACGCCAGCCATTCTCCCCGGTTATGGCTACGAGGTAGATGCCTGTATTGAGCTGGCGGGTATCGATATCCGCCATCAGTTGATCCTGTTGTTTGGTATACTGCGCGTCTGTGATCACCCTTCCTTCCATGCTCAGCAGTTTCACGGATACTTTTCCGCGTTGCTGGTTGTTCACATTGATCCAGAGCGTTTGCTGTACAGGGTTAGGGAAGAACTCGGTTGAGTTGGTCATTATTGTTCTGCGCACCGGAACTATCTGGGAGTAGATGCTCTTGCCACCCAGGGACGTGATCTTCAGGCGATAGTATGATTGTCCGGATGCATGGAACCAGCTGTAGTGCTGCTGCATATTCTTACCGGAACTGTGGGTAGTATATACAGTGGTATATTTCTTTCCATCATTGCTGGATTCCACTTCAAACCTTTCATCTCCTGTTTCTTCCGTTGTGCTCCAGTTGATATCTGTTCCTGTTCCGCTGGCTTTGGCAGCAAACAGGGTAAGCTTGATGGGAAGGATTATGGATGAAGACTTCACTATAACAGTGTCTTTGGTAGTGGCGCCCAGGTTATCCGTTGTTTGTAATTCGAATTTATAATCTCCGATCAGCAGGTTGGAGATCTTAGGGGCAGGAGCCGTTGCGCTGCTGATGCTGTAAACGGCAGGGCCATCGATCTTGGTCCAGCGATAACTTACTACAGTGCCGTCAGGATCATAAGAGCTGCCTCCGTTGAGGTCTGCTTCCGGGATAATCACATCCTGGTCAGGTCCTGCTTCCGTTACGGGAGGAATATTGGGCGTAGTACCACTAACCACGGTGATCACCACCTGATCAGTACCCCAGTCTGCGCGGTCATCCACTGCTTTCAGTTCATATACATAAGTACCGGCAGTGGTGAGGTTGATCACTTTGGTATTGCCGTCAGTGGATACGGATGTAACGATATTGCCGGTTGAAGGTCCTGATACTTTACGCCAGATGAAGCGTACCAGTTTCCCGTCTTCATCCTTTGAGAATACAGCGCTCAGGTTCACCTGGGCCTTGGTGGTGGAGATGGTTACATCCGGACCTGCATTTGCCGTTGGGCGGCGATTGATTGGTAATGATTTGTTCTGACCAAGGAACCATTCATAGAGGTTTGGGTTCTGATTGCTGTAACCAACATCATACACGCGGTCCCAGATACCGTGGCCACCTGTAGGCCAGATAGTCATGATGGGATCCACTTTTGGACTGCATGAATTACGGATATAATCGATAGATCCTTTTGTGCAGCTCACTGGTGCAGCGCTGTTATCATCGTTTGCGTGGAAGCTCCACATAGGCAGGTCAGCCTTGGCAATATTACACCAGTCCGTGGTCTGACAGGCTCCACAGCTGGTAGCGATGGCGGCAAACTGTTTGGCCTTTTGCAGGTCATCACCGCAATATTTCCAGGTTCCGCCACCGCCCATACTGAGGCCGGTGAGGAAGATGCGGTTGGTATCGATATTGAAATTGGCTTTACCATACTTGATCATCTCATCAATGTAGAAGTGTTGCCAGAAACTGTAGCTGCCTTCATTGAGCTGAGGCATCAGTACTACAAAGTTTTCTGTTTTTCCATTCCAGGTGAAGGTCATGTTATGACCATTCTTGATATTCAGTGCGAGGCCATTGTTCAGCACCCTGCTCAATTGAGTGGTGCCGTTTCCACGCTCACCAAATCCATGGAGAAAGATGATCATCGGATGTTTTACAGCCGGATCGTATGTGGGGGCTTTGAATTCATAGAAGCCGATATCCTCGTTGCTGTTAGTCTTCTTGATAGATCTTGCGGTCAGTTGTGCGCTGGCGGTTGCGGTCACTAGCAGGCACAGGATTGCTAAAGTTGTTTTCATTGGTTCGGATTAAGAGAGTTAAGGATCTGTGCTAACGGTAAGGAACAAGGAAAATAATGGGTACGTAAGTGGAGCAAATGAGAGGGTATCAGCCGGGAGGCTCATACATACGATAACAATAAGGAGAGAGCAAACAGTGGTTAAGGGGTTGTTTGGTCTTCATAGGGATTAAATTGTACTCAAGTATAACACAATTACTGTACCGATGGGCCACAGCTGCGGAAAGCAGGGCAAAATCGAGGGTTTCTGCGGGACGAGCCCATCGTGTATTTACGAATGCTGATCCGGTGTGCATTTCGTAGAACTGACATGTAAAAATAGCAGAATGCCATTTTTTCTCTTTAATTCCATTTTAATTCGGCTGTGGTTTTCAGGGTGTTTTCTGTGCTGTTTTAAGGCCGTTTTAACCTCACTGTTAGTGGACTGTTAAGCTGATTTACTGCCTGTAAACGGGCACTGGGTTTGTGTCGTCTATAGGTGGAATTTTACTTTGACAGGTACTTAAAAACAGGAAAAATGAAAAACGTGTTCTTAACCATTGGCATTGCGGCTTCGTCCATGCTGGTGCTGGCAGGATGTACGAAAGACCCGCTCAATCAATTAACAGAGGAAGAAAGCAGGATTTACATCACCAACCGCGATGATTCCGCAAATTTCTCTTCTTACACCACCTTCAGTGTGGCAGATTCAGTGGCAGTGATCAGTAATGGCAAGCTGGAACAGAAATCAGCTTCGAATGTTGACAAAGCTTTCATCAATGCAGTAATAACGCAGTTAACAGCAAAGGGGTATACCATGGTTGCAAAGGATGCAAAGCCTGACCTCGGTATCAATATCAGCCGGATCTATAATACTTATTCCGGCGTGGTGAGTTATCCCGATTACTGGGGTGGCTATTACGGCGTATGGGATCCCTTTTACTGGGGATACCCCGGCTATGGCTACGGATGGGGTGGTTATTACGGAGTTTATTCCATTAAAGAAGGTGCGCTTTCCATCGATGCACTTGACCTGAAGAATGCAGCAAAAGACCAAAAGATCAAAGGCATCTGGAATGGTCTGATCCGTGGATCCGGCATTTTCAATGCAGGTACTGCAGACAGTCAGATCAAGGCGCTCTTTGACCAGTCCACCTACTTCAGGAAAAGCTAATCAGACGAACAGATTGTTTAACAGGAAAAAATCAGCATCATGAAAAAGATCAGCATTATTGCTTCAATGATAGCCGGCGCCTTTCTCTTTGTTCTGGCGCCTGCAAAAAGCCAGGCACAGCAGGGCGTTACCAAATTGAATATCGGTTATAATATAGCCTCGCCCCTGGGCTCCTTCAAGGATGAAGTTAGCAAGACTTCCTTTCGCGGCTGGACGGCCAGTGTGCTGTACGGCATTACAGATAAGATCTCCGTGGGACTGGGAACAGGCTACCAGGATTTCTATGAAAAGTATCCCCGCAGCACCTACAAACTGGCGGAAGGTGGCGATGTGAGTGCTGTAGTGAGCAACTCCATCCAGGTAGTGCCTATCCTGGCTACTGGTCAGTATAATTTCATTCCCAATGGAGTGGTACAGCCTTATGCAGGAGTAGGTGTAGGTGGTAACCTGGTGTTCTACCGTCAGTTTCTTGGAGAGTTTGGTAACAGCAAAACCAAATTCGGATTTGCTGTAAGGCCTGAAGCCGGTGTGTATATTCCATTCGGAAAGAACAGCCGCACCGGTATTACATTGAATGCGAATTACAACTATATGCCATTTGATTACAATGGCGTGAAGCAGTTAAGTAACTGGGGTGGTGGTATAGGAGTGAAGTTCCCCCTCGAATAAGGATCGCCTCAGGGTATAAAAAGCCGGCTGTAAAACACTGGTATTTTTATATCATTCGGCTTGATGACGTTGAGAAGACGAGAGTGAAAGTGAAGAAGAAAACGGGGAGATGATATTGAAGGGGCGGCACACGCTGCCAGAAAATGAAAGCCCGCGGTATGCGGGCTTTTTGTTATTTTAAGTAATGGGGTTAATTCAATTGAGGATCGATCGGGAAATTGGCCATCATTTCATAATCACCGCCGAGTTCTTTCAACGAGTCTTTCCAGATCTCATCGATATTCTTATGGAACACCAGCTTGCGGGTAGCCTGCGCTGTGAGCCATGATTTTTCCTTGAGCTCATCAGCGAGCTGGCCATTGCCCCAGCCGGAGTAGCCGATATAAAAGCGGATCCTTGTCAGATCCAGGGAGCCTTCTTTGATGAGAGAGATGGCAGTCTCGAAATCCCCACCCCAGTAAATACCGTCCATCACCTGGAAGCTTCCGGGGATGAGATCGGGGTACTGATGCAGAAAATGAATGGTATCCATCTGAACAGGGCCGCCATAAAATACAGGAAGTTTCAGCTCTTCCAGGTCATTCATCAACTCATCGAGCGTATGGTTGAAGGTCTTGTTGATCACGAACCCAAAACTGCCTTCTTCCTGATGATCACATAAAAAAACCACTGTTCTCATAAAATTGGGATCCTTGAGAAAAGGCTCTGCTATCAACAACGTACCTGGACCGGGAGCTATCATATTTCTAAATTAAGACTTATATATTATTGACAAAATGATTGTTTAAAAAAAGGAAGGTTGATTAAAACTTACTAAGTTAGCGGCGCGGCTTGGTAAATCTTAGTTAAAAGGACTGGCGCGGATTTAGCGCAGTCAGCCGTTCATCAACAGTTCATTAATTTTGCCGCTTGAATTATCTGCTGAGGAAAACTGATTGAAACAATTCCCGAAAAGGAATTGCTGCCGATGGATAGGTGCGGGTAATGACAGCGACAGTAAAAACATATCATTTGCAACTAAGGAAAATATTTCCTGTGATCATTGTACTGATCAGCCTTTCGCTGATCGGCACGATCTACGTACAGTATAACTGGCTGCTTACCATGGAAGCTGAAAAGCAACATGAGTTCAAATCCAGGCTGGTAAAGTCAATGGGCGATGTGGCCAACTCCCTGATGGAGCAGAAGAGCGCATTGCCCACTCTCAAAAGTTTCCGCAACAAACCAGGCCTCAGCTGGCCCTCAGAACAGTTCCGCATGGAGCTGATGAAGCCCCCCACCATCGCTCAGAAGTTCACGGAGTTTGAAGTGCAAGAAAAACTGCAGAAATCCTTTACCCAGGAAGGGCTGAAGGATATCAAATTCGAATTCGCCATTACGGCCAATGTGAACCTGATGCATTATGAACTGAAATCGCCCAACTTCCTCAATCTCTGGCAGGATACTGTCAATAATTTGCAGCTGGTCTATTACTTCCAGCCCGAAAGTGGCAGTGACCTGGAGAACCTGGTTCCTGAAGAAGTGATGATGGTGGTGGTGCCCAATGTAAAAAAACTGGTGTTGAAACAGATGCGCGGTATGATCATCGGCGCTATCTTCTTCACCATCGTGATCATACTTGCCTTCTATGTTACAGTAGCAGCCCTCATCCGTCAGAAGAAAATGAGTGAGATCAAAAATGATTTCATCAACAATATGACGCATGAGTTCAAAACGCCATTGGCCACCATCTCGCTGGCAGTGGATGCGCTGCGGAACGACAAAGTATTGCAGGACCGGCAGAAGATGGATTACTTCAGTGGCATCATCAAGGAAGAGAACAAGCGGATGAACAAACATGTGGAAACCATCCTGCAGGCAGCTGTGATGGACCGCCAGGAATTACAACTGGCCAAGCGCCCCCTGCATGTGCATGAACTGCTGAGTGAAATGATCGATGATTATGAATTACGCTTCCAGGAAAAGAACGGGCACGCCGAGTTGCAGCTCAATGCCCGCAGAGACCTGGTGGAAGCAGATCCCGTGCATTTCAGGAATCTCTTCTCCAACCTTATCGATAACGCAGTAAAATACTCCGAAGATAACCTGCAGCTTAAGATCACCACGCATAGTACCAACAAGAACCTGGTGGTGCGGCTGGAAGACAATGGCATTGGTATGAGCAAGGAAACGGTGCGCCGGATCTTTGAGAAATTCTACCGTGCGCATACCGGCAATATTCACAATGTGAAAGGTTTCGGTTTAGGTCTCAGCTACGTGAAAACCATTGTGGATGCGCATCATGGCAAGATCAAGGTAGACAGTACCCTTGGCCGTGGCTCTGTATTCACGCTGGAATTTCCCCTGTTGAAGAACACAGGTGTGGATCCTGAATTAGCGTAATATTTATTATTTCCTGAACAACAGACAGCCATCCCCGTAACTGAGGAAACGGAACTCTTTTTGCAGGGCGTATTCGTAGATCTCACGCCAGCGTGGACCTGCAAACGCTGCCACCAGCAGGAGCAGGGTGGATTGCGGCTGATGGAAGTTGGTTACCAGTGCATGCGGGATGCGGATGGTGTATCCAGGTGCAATCAGCAATTGTGTGCGTGTGAGTAGTCTTGACAGATTGTTTGCTTCAAGATATTGTAACAGTGCTTCCAGTGCGGCTTTTGCGGTAAGATCCCCTTTCATTTCATAAGCATCCCATTGTTTAACGGTCAACTCTTCCAGGGTTATTGAAGGATTGCCGGCTACTTTGCATCCCAGCCAGTAGAGGGATTCGATGGTGCGGAGGGATGTGGTTCCCACGGCCGTGATATGCCCATCGAGCTGTTCCTGTAAATTTCGGATACTCTCCACCGTTACATCGATGTACTCGATGTGCATGGGATGACCCTCCAGGGTATCTGCTTTCACGGGTTGAAAAGTACCTGCGCCAACATGCAGGGTAACAAAGCTGCGGCGGATACCTTTTGCATCCAGTTGCCTGAACAGTTGTTCCGTGAAATGCAGTCCGGCAGTGGGTGCTGCCACAGAGCCTTCCTGCTCTGCATAGATAGTCTGGTAGCGGGTTTCATCACTATGCTCTGCCCGTCTTTTGATATAGGGTGGGAGGGGCATTACGCCTGCAAGATGCAACACTTCGGCAAAGCTGATCTCCGGATCGTTCCAGCTCAGTTCAATGGCAAAGCTGTCCTGCAGTTTTTCAATATAACGTGCATGCAGGCTGAGCTCTGTGTTGCCGTGAGGGATCTTTTTCTCCAGAATATTTCCGGGTTTCCATTTGGAAGCGCCGCCTACGAGGCATAGCCAGGTAACGGAGCCGCGGGTGGTCATGGCTGTGGTGATATCGGGATATTGTGCATGTGGTTCCAGGCAAAAGATCTCGATACTGGCCCCGGTGGTTTTTTGAAATAGAAGACGCGCTGCCACTACGCGCGTATTGTTGAACACCAGCAATGAGTTGGAAGGCAGGTACTGGTCAAGGTGACGGTAGATGTCTTCACTGATGCTTTCATTTTTCCAGATGAGCAGTCGGGATGCATCCCTGTCTGGCAATGGATATTTAGCGATTAGTGGCTCGGGAAGTTCGTACGTGAAATCTTTAATGGAAATTTCTTTCGGGTGCATCTGTGTTCAGCTGGTTAAAAATCAAAAGCGGGGCAAAGGTAGGGTGTAATATTTACTCGGAGAGCCGCCGTCGCTCGCGTCCCCGCGAGTGACAGGTTTTTGTTGCCTCCGGCGAGCGCCGTGTCGGCGGAGGCGACGGAATAAACGTCACCTGCGGGGACGCGACCGACGGCGGCACACGCTGATTGCTGCCGGCACACCCGGCCCTGTCCGGAAAATCCCACCATCTAATCCCCTTTCCGGAATTTTGACATTTTCTCCCACTCTTCCCCCAAAAAACCCGATTTTATCATTTTTGGCTCTTTTCAGAGCCTGGGGATGAGTCTGGTTTAAATACACAGGGAACCCACTAATCGTAACTCTGAAATGTGTTGATAATGAGGGGGTAATATATTAAATTCACATGATACGCACAGGTAATCCCCATTAATTCGTGAGAAATCCACATTTGGTCTTCCTGTTGTTCACATTTAATCATGAAATACAGGCTGGTGGCAGGTTTGAAATATGCAAGCCTGTGGAAAAATTAAATTTTCCAATTCCCTCCCTGAACGTGGGAAATTGTGTTATTTTGTGATTAGAAATGGGAATTAGGCATTTTATCCGCTGTAAATGATTGAATTTCTGGGTGAATATGAGGCTACGCTGGACGCCAAAGGGCGTTTCCTTCTACCGGCTGCTTTAAAAAAGCAGATTCCGGAAGAAGCAGGGACCCAGTTTGTGATCAACAGAGGCATAGAATCTTGCCTGGTATTGTATCCCACGCTGAGCTGGAAGCCGATATTTTCCAGGTTAAGCAAATTGAACGATTTCGATCCCAAGGTACGCGAATTCAGAAGAAAATTCCTGAATGGCGCCACCAACATCGAGTTGGACGCTGCGGGTCGATTACTGGTTCCACCCAATCTGAAGGAGTATGCAGGACTGGATAAGGACATTGTGGTGGTTTCTGCCGTAAACAAAATAGAAATCTGGGATAAAGTTAAGTACCAACAGTTCTTTGAATCTTCTTCATCTGACAATTTCAGTCAACTGGCATATCAGGTGATGGCAGGCACCGATGGTGCCCCATCCGACCTTGAGTTATGATAAATGAGCAGGAAAATAGTTCATACCATGTGCCCGTTCTGCTGCAGGAAGTACTGCAGGGACTGAATATTCAGCCAAACGGCATTTATGTGGACTGCACTTTCGGAGGCGGCGGACATTCCCGCGAGATCCTTCGTTTGCTGGGACCGCAGGGGCAACTCATTGCATTCGATCAGGATGCAGACGCCCGGCAGAACCTTCCGGATGATCCCCGCGTTACCTTCGTTCCACATAACTTCAGGCATATACAACGCTTCCTCCGCCTGCATAATGCCACTCCCATTGACGGCATCCTGGCTGACCTCGGCGTCAGCAGCCACCAGTTCGATGAAGCAGAGCGCGGATTCTCCACCCGTTTCGACGGCGATATGGATATGCGGATGGATACCAGGCAGGCACTCACCGCATTTGAGGTGCTGAACTCTTACTCCGAACAACAATTGCACAAACTGTTTGAGCAATACGGAGAGGTAACAAACGCTAAAACCCTGGCCAGAACTATCGTTCAGACAAGGCAGACGCAATCCCTCCGCACTATCGCCAATTTCAAAACGGCCGTCCATTCAGTAGTGAAGGGGAATCCCAACAAGTACTTTGCCCAGGTTTTCCAGGCGTTGCGCATTGAAGTGAATGATGAATTGGGAGCATTGAAAGAAATGCTGCAACAGATTCCTTCTCTCTTGAAACCCGGTGGACGTGCTGCAATCATCACGTTCCATTCGCTGGAAGACAGGATCGTCAAAAATTTTTTCCGCAAAGGCAGTTTCGAAGACGAAGATCTCTCTGACCCATTCGGTAACAAACCCGTTGAACAGGTCTTTAAGATCATCACCAAAAAACCGGTGACCGCCTCCGATGCCGAATTAAAAAGAAACCCCCGCTCCCGCAGTGCCAAACTGAGGGTAGCAGAGAAAGCATATGAGTGACGAGAAAGATATAAAAGAAGCAAAGGAAGCCAGGGCAGCCAGAAGAGAATGGCTGAAAATATTCAGCTACCGCTGGATCACACGCAATATCCCTTTCTTTTTATTTCTCGCAGGATTGGCAGTAGTGTATATCTATAACGGTCACTTCGCTATCAAAACGATACGAAGTATCGAAAGAACAGGAAAAGAGATCAAGGAACTGCAATACGAATACAAGACACTCAAAAGTGAAGTGATGTTCCGCAGCAAACAAAGCGAGATCGCCAGAGAAGTGGACACACTCGGACTGAAAGAACTGACCGTTCCTCCCATCGTTCTGAGGGACTCAGCCTACAAAGCCGATTCACTGATGAAAAAAAGATAAAAGTGGAAGTAAAACGCGACATATTATGGAGGGTCTACCTCGCATTCCTGTTGATAGTGGTGTTCAGCATCATTATCATCGGTCGCGCTATCTACATCCAGCAATTCCAGGGCGCGCACTGGCTCGCTGAAGCCAAAAAAGATATGCAGCGCTACATGGAAACCGATGCCGAACGCGGTACCATCTATTCCGAAGACGGCGCCATGCTCAGCACCTCCATCCCTTACTTCGATATCTATATCGATTTCGGCGCACAGGGACTGAGAGACAAGAACGGAAAAAGATTCACAGAAAATATCGACTCTCTGTCACTCGGATTAAGTAGTCTGTTCAAAGACCTCTCTCAGCAGGAATACAAAACGCTCCTGCAGAACGGATACAGGAAGAAGAGCCGCTATTTCCTTTTCAAAAAGAATATCACATTTCAGGAATACAAAACACTCCGCACCTTGCCCCTCATCAAACAGGGAAAAGACAAAAGCGGATTCATTGCTGAAGTGAGAGATAAAAGACTGAACCCGTTTGTTCTCCTGGCCAACCGAACCATCGGACTCAGCCGGGAATATGTGGATAGTGATGGAAAGGTGAAGAGCACCAATGTAGGACTTGAAAAAACCTACGATTCGTTACTGAAGGGAGAGACCGGTAAAAAACTCATGCAGAAAGTAGCAGCAGGTGTATATGTACCGGTAGATGGAAGTGAGATAGACCCGAAGGATGGAAAGGATATCGTTACCACACTCGATGTAAATATCCAGGACATCGCAGAGAACGCTCTTTTAAAAGTAATGCAGGAAAATGAATGCTCAAACGGCACCTGCATCGTAATGGAAGTGAAGACAGGTAAGATCAAAGCCATCGCCAATCTCGGTAAAAGACCCGACGGCTCTTACTGGGAGGATCTCAACTACGCGCTCCGCGCTTCTGAACCGGGATCAACCTTCAAACTCGCCACCATGCTGAGCCTGCTGGAAGACAAATACATCACGCTCGACCAGCATGTGAATCTCGAAGGTGGCGCCTGGAAGTACATGACCCGTACCGTATTCGATTCTGAAGAGCATGGCAAATATGATGTAACCGTTCAGCAGGCATTCGATGCCAGCTCAAACGTGGGAATGGCCAAACTGGTGACCACTTATTATAATAAGAATCCGAACCAGTATATCAACCACCTGAAGAAACTGAGGTTCGATAAGTATTCAGGTATCGACCTGCTCGGCGAAACACCACCGGTGGTGAAAACCCCCAAAAGCAAGACCTGGAGCGGCACGTCACTTCCCTGGATGAGCTTCGGATACGAAGTACTGATCAGCCCGCTGCAATCACTGATGCTTTACAATGCAGTGGCAAACAACGGAAAGATGATGAAGCCTTACCTGGTAAACTCGGTACAGGAAAACGGGCAGGTGATCAAACAGAACGAACCGGAGATCCTCGAAGAAGCCATCTGCAGCCCCGCAACATTGAAGGCATTGCAGAAATCACTTCGCTCCGTTTGCAACACACCCGGAGGAACAGGATACAGGCTCTTTTTAGGAACACCTTATGAAGTGGCAGGTAAAACCGGAACCTCCCAGGTGGCCAACGGGAACAGGGGATACGCTGATCATATTCACCAGAGCAGTTTCGCCGGTTACTTTCCGGCCAGGGACCCGAAGTACAGTGTGATGGTGGTGATAGTGAACAAACCCTTTGCTTCAAAGTATTATGGGGCGGCCATCGCCGGACCCGTGTTCAAGGAAATTGCAGACAAGCTCTACGCCCTGAATGCCGATGAAGACAAAAGCAATGAAAGTTTCCGCGTAGCGCGCATGAAACGAGACAGCAGCAATTATTTCTACGCCGGACAGGCGGATGACCTGAGGCTGATCATGGACGCTGTGCAGATGAAATATAAAGACTCTGTGAAGAAAGACGAGTGGAGCAGAATGTATGCCGTGAATTATCAACCGGTGATCAACGGGCAGCCGGTCTCTAAAAAAGCAATGCCCGATGTGAGAGGGATGGGATTGAAAGATGCCATCTACCTGCTGGAGAACATGCAACTGAAAGTGAATGTGCAGGGAAGAGGAAAAGTGAGCACACAGAACATACTGCCCGGAACCCCGATAAACAAGGGACAGGCAGTTTCGATAGGATTGAATTAACTAATATAGACTAACCCAAGGCATGGCAATTCTGCAGGACATCTTGTATAAGGTGCGGATCCGTTCCGTTCACGGCGATACGCGTGTTAATGTGAATGCATTGCAGCTCGACTCCCGCAAAGTGGGCGCAGGTGATGCTTTCATCGCGCTGAAAGGCGTGGCCTCCGATGGCCATTCCTATATCAGCAAAGTAGTGGAGCAGGGCGCTGTTGCAGTGATCTGCGAAACAATGCCTGCTGAGATCAAAGAAGGCGTTACCTACGTTGAAGTAGAGAACAGCCATGTAGCCGCCGGGTTTATTGCACATAATTTCTACGGGCAACCTTCTGAACAGCTCAAACTGGTGGGCGTTACCGGAACCAATGGTAAGACCACTATCGCCACCTTATTATTCAAACTCTTTTCCGGTTTGGGGTATAAATGCGGCCTGCTCAGTACTGTCGACAATCATATCGGTGACCAGGTGATCCCTGCCACGCATACCACTCCTGATGCAATAAGCCTCAATGCACTGCTGAAACAGATGGTGGACGCAGGCTGTGAGTACGCCTTCATGGAAACCAGTTCCCATGCCATCCATCAGAACCGTATTGCAGGGCTCCGCTACGCCGGCGGCCTGTTCAGCAATATCACACATGACCACCTGGACTATCACAAAACATTCGACGAATACATCCGCGTGAAGAAAGCATTCTTCGACGCCCTGCCTTCCGATGCATTTGCAATTTCAAATGCAGACGATAAACGTGGTGGCGTGATGCTGCAGAACACTTCCGCGCATAAATATTTCTACAGCCTGCGTACCCTGGCTGACTTCAAAGGAAAGATCATCGAGAACGCACTCACCGGACTGGTGATGACCATCAATGATCAGGAAGTGCATTTCCGTCTTATCGGAGAGTTCAACGCCTATAACCTGCTGGCAGTATATGGTGCAGCCGTTTGCCTGGGACAGGACAAGCATGAAGTGCTGCGTGTGCTGAGCATGCTCACTGGTGCGGAAGGCAGGTTTGATTACATCATTTCAAAGAACGGTCAGGTGATCGGCATCGTGGATTATGCACATACTCCGGATGCCCTGCTGAATGTGCTCACCACTATCAAGAAACTGCGCAAAGGGCATGAACAGATCATCACCGTGGTGGGATGCGGTGGCGACCGCGATAAAACCAAACGCCCTGAAATGGGTGATATCGCCTGCGAGCACAGCGACAAAGCGATCTTCACTTCGGATAACCCACGCAGTGAGGACCCGCTGGAGATACTGAAGGATATGGAGGCAACCCTGAACAGCGCCGCAAAACGCAAATTCATCTCCATTGCTGACAGAAAAGAAGCTATCAAAACGGCCGTGAGCCTTGCCAAACCCGAAGACATTGTGCTGATCGCCGGCAAGGGGCATGAGAAATACCAGGAGATCAAAGGAGTGAAACATCCCTTCGATGATAAGCAGGTATTGCAGGAGATGTTTGATATGTTAGATAAGTAAGACCAATAACCCAAAGCAAAAACACCGAACCAGCATGTTGTATCACTTAACCGAATGGCTTAAAGAACTTGGGGTCAGATTTCCCGGGAGTGCATTGTTCCAGTTCATCACATCGCGTGTGATGCTGGCCGTTATACTCTCGTTGCTGATCACCACGGTCTTCGGTAAAAAGCTGATCAAATACCTGCTTAAGAAACAGGTGGGTGAAACCGTGCGCGATCTCGGTCTCGCTGGTGAGCAACAGAAGAAAGGAACTCCCACCATGGGCGGTCTGATCATCATCCTCGCCATCCTGGTTCCCACACTGCTGCTGGCCGATCTGAATAAAGCCTATATCCGGCTGATGATATTTGCCACCATTTGGCTCGGCATCATCGGTTTTATTGACGACTACCTGAAACTGCGCGCCAAAAAGATGGCCCAGAAAACAGGCGTGCCCTACAAGAAAGGGGATAAGGACGGATTGGCAGGCTGGTTCAAAGTGCTTGGACAGGTGGTGCTGGGTATTGTAGTGGCCTGCGTGATCCTCTTCAACCAGAATACCAAAGTGTGGAGGGATTATA
>NZ_JBQCGW010000184.1:0-18057 GCF_051955275.1 Pseudobacter sp.
ATTCCCATGCCAGCCCTTCATGCCTTACATTTGCGCCAAATTTTTGAATATGGATCACAGGATAGAGAAGATCAGAGCAAAGATCGAACCGCTGAAACAGGCCATCATCAACCATAAACTGTATGCAGTAATGGAAGATATTGAAGATATCCGCATCTTCATGCAGCACCATGTGTACGCTGTATGGGACTTCATGAGCCTTCTCAAATCCCTCCAGTTCAATCTTACCTGCACTTCCGTTCCCTGGTTCCCCAAAGGTGATGGCGAGGCCAGCTACCTGATCAATGAGATCGTTACAGGTGAAGAATCGGATATCACGCCTGACGGGGTCCGGATGAGTCATTTTGAAATGTACCTGAAAGCCATGGAGCAATCAGGTGCTCCCACCGCCCCTGTCCAGGAATTCCTCAAAGTGCTGCAGGAATCCCGTAACCTGCTCCCCGCTTTTGAAGCAGCCAACCTGCCTCCTTCCGTCAGGGATTTCATGACCTTCACCTTCCACGTGATAGCTACCGATCAGCCACACCTGCTGGCAGCCGTGTTCTGCTTTGGCCGTGAAGACCTGATCCCCGGTATGTTCTATTCACTGGTGAATGATATCAGTGAAGGACAGCCTGAAAATATTACCCTTTTCAAGTATTACCTCGAACGCCATATTGAGGTAGATGGCGGTATCCACAGCGAACTGGCCCTGCAGATGACTGCCAGGCTCTGCGGCGATAACGAAGAATACTGGAAACAGGCCGAAGCCGCCGTATCCGCCGCGCTCCAGTTCCGCATCAACCTCTGGAACGGTGTGCATGATGCCATCGTTGCCCGGAAAAATTAATGGTTCGGTTACTCATTTCCGTTAGGTCAGGCGATTTCCGTCTGTATAGCCCATTTCTTATGCCCGAAAGCATCTTCCGGAGCATAAACCGTATTTCTAATATTACGGAAATGGGAACTTCTTTATTTTCGCTTCCCGGGAAACCGGTAGTGATCCGTACCTGAAACTTGGTAAACAGTTGAATATTAACGCAATTGTGTACAAATTCAGGCATGTTTCCCTGTGCTGAAGTGCAGAAATAATTAGTTTTGGCAGCAGAAAAATAACCTGAAACACATGATACGCAGATTGTCAATTTTTGTAATGCTGGTCCTCACCAGCGGGGCTGTTTCTCGTTCTTTTGGTCAATCCGGCTCTAAAGCGGAAACCGCCCTCAATCAGTTAATGGAAGGAAATGTAAAGCTGGCAAAAGCCACCGCCAGTGATGTTCTCAATGCAGATAAGAATAGCGCCCTCGCCTATGCAGTACGTGGAAATACCAGTATCATGCAGGGCGACTGGAAGAATGGGCAGATAGACGCCGAGAAAGCTGTTAAGCTGAGCCCGGATAATGGTCTGTTCCTCGCCATGCTTGCCGACATCTATTATTCCAATGAGCAGAACGACCTGGCAAAGAAAACCACCGACAAGGCCATTGTAGCCCTCCGCTCTCCGCAAACGGCTTTTGATTATTATGCCCGCGCAATGATCAATACCCGGATGAACCGGTCCGGCGAAGCCATTTCGGATTATACCAAAGCCATCGCACTGAAGCCGAATTTCGTTCGTGCATATGCCAAAAGGGCTGCCATCTACTACGATACCAAACAAACGCAGCTGGCCATCTTCGATTATACCCAGTGCACCAACCTGGCGCCCAATTATACGCCGGGCTTTTATTTCCGCGGTACCATCTATCATGATCAGGGCCGGTATGATAACGCCATCGATGATTATACCAAAGCCATCCAGATCGATCCCACCTATTCCGATGCCTACCTTAACCGTGGCATCTGTTATGGTGTACTGCGTCGCTACAACGATGCGATCTACGATTATAATGAAGTGGAAAAACAGAATCCCGGAAACTGGCAGATCTACAATCGCAAAGGACATATCTATTACCAGCAGGAATACTGGAAAACTGCTGTAGAAGAATATACGAAAGCCATTCAGAAAAACCCCAAAGCAGCCATCTCCTACGTCTACAGGGCCAATGCCTATTCCAAGCTGAGCGATGCTGAAAAATGCCTGATGGATTTTCTCACCGCCCAGAACCTGGAGCCTAAGAACAGCGAAGTGTACCTCAATCGCGGCAATGTATTTTATGCAGCGGGTATGTATGATGATGCATTGAATGATTATAAGAAAGTTGTTGAACTCACACCTAAATGGTCCGGCGCCTACTTCAATGTGGCGCTTGCCTTGCAAGAAAAACAACAGTTCTCTGAAGCGATCAACTATTATCAGAAAGCCATCGATCTCGATCCGAAGAACCTGGATGCTTATCTGAGCAAGGCTTATGCTTATGATGCCATCGGTAACAAGAAGGCCGCTGATGCAGAGAGAAAGAAATATGTTGAACAGGGCGGTGAGCAGCAGGCTGTAGGTAAGAACGCATTCAGGTCAATGTTCCCCGAAGCGCAATTCGACGCCAAACTCGCCGGCAGCATGCTGGAGCGCGGCACCTGCACTATCCGCGGCAGGGCCTGTACCAAGGTGGATGGCCTGATCTTCAGCGCCTCCGGAACCAAAGTGGCCCTCTACCCTGTTACCCCTTACCTGGAAGCATGGTATGAGCTGCGCGAGAAAAAAGAAGGAAAGAAGACCGGTGTATACATGTCCAAAGAAGCCAATAAGTACCGTATGGAAGTGACCTGCGATGCACAGGGATTCTTCCAGTTCCAGGGGCTGAAACCTGGCAGGTATTTCATCCAGGTGATCCATAGCTTCAACCAGGCGAAGACCGCCAGGGTTTACACAGGTTCCGATGTTTCTCAGAACGGTCCGGTAAGAACCACCACCAATTATTATTACGACCAGGATTATACAGTTGCAAGATCAAAACGACTGGAGAAATTTGTTGATCTCAAGGATGCGGGTGATAGCAAGCGCATCACCATGGCAAACGGCCTGATCAAAAGCTGTACCCTGTAAGAGCTTCAAACACTGCAGTTTTGAGTAAGAGAAAAGCGGCCTGGTAACGGGCCGCTTTTATTATTAATCAGGTGGTTCGGTTATGCCATGCTGTTATAATGCACTTCCCTCTTTTTCCAGACACCCACAGTCAGCAGCCAGAGGCAAATGCCGATCTCTCCGATAGTGGCTGGTTTGGTGATATATTTCCCAATGGCTGTTTCGTTATAGCCGGGAATGCCCAGCGTACCGGTAAAATCAATTACATAACCGAAACATCCCAGGATCAGAAAGATGCCAAGGAGCTTCGGGAGAAAGCCTGAGCGGTATACCAGCCATCCAAATGGCAATAACCATAGGCCCCAGAAGATCTGTGAAATGAGCAGGCCATTATTGAAGGATTTTAATTGAGCCAGAATCAACGCGGGCATCGGGCTGCCGCCCGGTGGATAAACGGTTGCGTCCAGCAGGTTCAGTACTTCCAGTTTATGCTGCAGGTTCACCAGTGAGATTGGAACGCTGATCACGGCCAGTAAAACCATCAGTCGCGCCGCTGTTTCATTAACAGGATGCAGCAGGCGATACAGTGGCAGAGGAAGTAACAGAAAGGCAATATAACAGGTCACGCTGCTGATGATGCCCCAGCGGAAAAGATAGGGAGATCCTGTCAGTCTCGTGAAATTATCCACCGGATCTTTCAGGTTGTAGAGTTGTGAAGGAACGTAAGCGAGACTGAAAATGCCGGTCAGAACAACTACAAGATATAGCGCTCCTGCAAGCCTGGCTGTGGAACTGGAAGGATTCATGTCTGTTGTTTTGGTAAGGTGTTCTTAAAGATAGACAATAATCCTTCCGGCAAAGATCCTAAAGCCTGAAACTGGATGAGTGGTATCGATCCCTGGCCGATCAGCTTTCCATGGTCATATAATCCAGCTGACCTTCTTCATCCGTATTGATCACCACCAGGTAGTCTACGATCTGTCTGCCAACTGTATAATCGAAGATGGCAAAATGCTGAGCACTGTCGGGGTATAAGCCAACCCTCACCAACTGCAGCTTTCCGGCGATCCAGGCGGTGCGGTCCTCCGTGTCGTCATCTGCGTCTATCAGCTGCGCCAGTTCATCTTCACTGAGCACTTCCACCAGGTAGTCGGCATATTCCCTGATGGTATCATCATCATTGTCCTTGATATTGTCCTGAATGTATTTCCTGTTCTGTGCTATCCAGCGCGGCATCTGCTCCAGGAATCTGCGGGTGGCAATGAGGCGTTCCTCTTCAATGGTATTGTTCTCGAAATTGAGGTCGATGTCAATGGTCATTCCTTCGATCTCAACACTCTCCTGTTCATAATATTCTTCCAGTGAACCGGTGTCGAGCTTGCCAAACCAGGGTAAGTCAATAGTGGGCATATGAGGATTATTTAAACGATTACCCCAAATTAGCAAAATTTGTGCTTCGCTGAAATTAAAAGAAGTTAAGGAATGACCAGAGCGATCCGGCAGTTACTTCTGCACTATTTTAATATCATATTTTGCCAGCAGGCCGCTGATTTCACAGAGGGAAAAAAACGATTTTTTGAACCTGTTGCGTTCCGGATCGAGCACATAACTGGTGGCTCCGCGCAGGTCTGCCTTCAAACCTGGTCTACTGCGTACTGTTTTTCCATGCTGCAAATTTGCCGGAAAATCACTTCGCTTGTAACCAGCCGTTGAAAATATTTCTACCTGATATGATCCAGGTCCTCAGCGCCAACAATGGCCACTTCAGATTGGAAAGCGATGGCTTCCACTTCGATCAGAAAATCAGGATTGCCCAGTCCGGCTACCAGTAATACCGTTACAGCAGGCGGCTTAGCCATCCTGGCCAGGAAAGATTGCGCGGCCTGGAATCCTTGTACCGGATCATTGCCCTGCAGGATGAAAACGGACAATTTTATCACCTGGTTCCAGCCTGCACCTGCAGCTTCAAGCACCGCCTGTACATTCTGCATGGCCTGCATGGTCTGCGCTGCCAGATCGCCCTTTCCCACTATTTCTCCCAGTTCATTCACGGCGTTTTGGCCGCCTACATAGATGGTTTTACCATTGCCGAAGGTGACCACTCCCTGGGAATAAGCAGGGTTACTGGCCATGCCATCCGGGTTGATATGCTGTATCTGCTGACTCATACCCTTTTTTTTGATTCGTGAATAATGCATCAAAACAAGGTCCAGCCCCCTGGGGAGATTGGTACTCAAAGCGGAAAACCTTCTGCTTTAAGCCATACTTTTTTTAATGTGGCAACGTTATAGTGCATCTAACACCCCTTATGAGAAACAACCTGAAACCCGTACTATTCATTTGTTTTTTATTCATTTTCATTTGCTTCTTACCTCATTTCCTGCATGCACAACCCGTTTGCGGCTTTGATACGAAGCACCGGAAGATGCAGCAGGTATCTGCCACTTACCTGCCCGAACTCCGCAAACAGGAAGCACGTATCAGGGAATGGCTGAATGAGAAAGCAGCTGCTGAAAAGCTTTCGGTGGATGGCCGCGTTCCCAATGGCCCGGAAACCATTTATGAAATTCCTGTAGTGATACATGTGATCCATATCGGCGATGCAGTAGGTTCGGATTATAATCCAGACGACGCTCAACTGACGGGTATGCTGGATTACCTGAACCAGTCTTTCCAGGCAACCTGGCCGGGTTATCCCACACCGTCAACGGGAGGCACCCGCGTACCTTTCCGGTTCATCCTTGCGCAGCGTGCCCCGGATTGTACACCCACCACGGGTATCAATCGGGTTGATGGCAGTGGTATTCCCAACTATGTGGCCGGTGGATTGAATGCTTCCACAGCACTGGGGGCCGATGACCCTGATGTGAAATCCCTCAGCATCTGGCCTGCCAATCAGTATTACAATATCTGGATCGTAAATAAGATCGATGGAAAAGATGGCTATCCCGGAACCGTAGGTTCTTTCACTGCCGGTTACGCGTATTTTCCCGGAGCGCCTTCCTGGCTCGATGGTACCGTGATGCTCGCCTCGCAGGCAATGGCCGGCCGTAAGACATTGCCTCATGAACTGGGACATGCTTTCAACCTCTATCACACTTTCGAGGGCGCTGCCGGTGCTACCTGTCCCCCGAATACAGATTGTACAACGGAGGGTGATATGGTCTGCGATACGGACCCTACCAACGAGTCTGCCTTCTTTGCCTGCCCTGCAACCAATAATCCCTGTACAGGCGCCCCCTGGAACGGACAGGGCAATAATTTCATGCATTATACCAACTGTGGTGCGTGGAGATTTACACCGGGGCAGCGCGACAGGATGATTGCCAGCATGGAAACAATAAGAGCCGGATTGCTGACATCGGCAGGCCTGCGCACACCGCCTGCACAACTCACTGCCAGTGCTGCCTGTGCGCCAGCCTCTATCACAAATACAGGTAACAACAATGATATGGGCCCGGTAAGGATACAGTTCAGTTCCATTGATGATTCCACCGGTTCTTACAGTATTGATGGTCTTTTTTATCTGGACCATAGCTGCAATATGACCACCTCTGTGGAAGAAGGACAAACCTATTCACTAAGAGTAAGTACCCGCACCAACCGTCAGGTAGCAAAAGTGTGGATCGATTACAATAACAATGGCAGCTTTGAAGCGGGTGAACAGGTGATGAATTCCACCACTCCTGCCGGCCTGCCGGGTAATGACTATACCCATAGTGTTGATGTGACCATTCCGTCAGGAACATCGCTGGGCGCTCCTTTACGTCTCAGGGTGGTAGCTGATTTTATAGGCAATCCCGGTATTACGGCCTGTGGCAATCAACTATACGGACAAACAGAAGATTACAGTGTTACCATCAACCTGCCCGGCGCATTGCCTGTAAAGATCTATGACGAAAGGATCCGGTTGCAGAATCAGGTTATAAGATTTTCTTTCAAAGCCAGCGAAGAATCACAGGTAATACGTTACGAACTGCAAAGGGCCGGTAAACAAGGTGATGCCTTTACAAGTATCAAGAGTATACTTCCTGCTGATTCACGTACATCAGTAAACGAATATTCAGTTACAGATGAAGGAGCTACCGGCACAGGTTGGTACCGTATTTTGGCTATCGAGCAGAACGGCCGGAAATTCTACAGCCGTATCCTGGGAACTCCTTCAGGAAATTCCGAAGCTAACGGAAAGCTCAGTATCTCCCCAAATCCAACAAATGGAAATATCAATATCAGCCTTCCCTTGCAACAGGGTACTTCCGTGAAACTGGTCCTGCGCGATGCGCAGGGACGTATTGTTTGGGCGGGTAACCGTAATGTGGAAAGAACACTGGTGATCCCGGGTGGATTTCCTGCAGGTATGTATTATCTTTCTGCTATTGCCGGACAACAGCAATGGAATGCAAAATTGATTGTAACCAGTAAGTAATTGATCTTCGTATGATCATTGTATGGTCCGGCTGCCTTCAGGTAGCCGGACTTTTTGCATCTGATCAGCTTTTTCCGGTACCCTCGCAGAAAATACATTCCCGTTTGCCTGTTGCATTGCAGGAAGTACAATCCACTTTTCCCTGGCGGCAACCAGGGGTTTTGCAATCTTCCTTTCCTGCACCATAACAGTCCTTGCAGGTGATGCTTACATTGATGTAACCAGCCAGTACATGCGTGTAACCGCTGTAGCTTTCCCAGATCACATGTTGAAATCCATCTTTGTATTTTGAACCAACATAGAAGCTTTTGTTCTGTCTTCCCATGCCTGAGCAATCGGAGCAGTTCTGTTTTCCCGAACCAAAGCACCAGCCGTCTGGTTTATTGCCCTGTCCGTTACAGGGAAGGCAGATGGCTTTGCCTGTTCCTGAACATACATCACAATCCTTTTTAAGGTCGCATCCGCTGAGGAACACAACCAACAGCAGCCATCCGGTGAGTGACCGGGTGAATAACATAAGCTTGATTTGAAGTTGAATGAATGTGCGGGTACGAAGTATGATAAATGTACAAAATGCGGATGGGCTGTTCAACCGTTTTTTCACCCCCGTTTAATACAATCCTTTTTGTGTAAACGTAGTTGCCTACGTATATTTGAGGGTAATCGGAAGCGTATGAATGTAATCGACAAAGCCGGCGTGCTGGCCATTTCCACCAGACTGCAAAGATTGGCGGAACAGATCCGGAAAGACGGTGTGCTGATCTATAAAGATCATGGGATCGAGTTCGAGCCCAAGTGGTTCCCTGTGATCTATGTGCTGCACAACAAGGGCGTATTGAGTGTGGTGGAGATCGCTGCCGAGATCGGTTATACGCATCCCAGCACTATCACCCTCCTGAAAGAGCTTGAAAAGGAGAAACTCATCAAATCCGGCCGCGATAAGACCGATGAACGGAAGCGGCTGATACAGCTAACCGATAAAGGAAAGGACCTGGTGAGTAAAATGGGACCGGTATGGAACCTGATCATCAAAACCATGACGGAGATCACGGATACTGCCAACAACCTGATGCTGGCCATCGATGAGGTGGAAGCAGTGCTTCGCCAGAAAAGCTTTGCCGACAGGGCCTTTGAGAAGAAAGCCGCTGCTAAGCCAAAAAAGAAAAAGGCCTAGTCTTCCTTTGTATGGAACTGGTAAAAGATCGTGTCAACAGGCATCCTCGGGAAATAATCCGGCAGCTCCTGCATATCGATCCTGGAAAATCCATTCTTCTCATAAAAACGCTGGGCCGCTTTCAACGCATCAACAGTGCCCAGGTAAACATGGTGGATGCGATGATCCGCACAGAAAGCGAAAAGTGTATCCAGCAATGCTTGCGCTATCCCGAATTCTTTTCCCCTGTATTCCTTCTTCACAAACATTTTGCGGATAGCTCCCGCCTGATGACCGCAGTTCAGTAAGGCAATAGTACCCACCAGCTCTCCATTATGAAAGGCACCCCAGAATGAACCACCATCCCTGTAATAGAACTGATCTATATCAAGCAGGTCAGGCTGGTCTTCCAGCGTTACCGGCACATTGAATTCCAGCTGCTGGATCGGTAATATCAGGTTCACCGCCTGCCTGCCCTGTGAAGTATGTATCTGTTCAATAGCAAATTTCTGCTGCATGACCTTCTCGTTTAGGTACAAAGATACGTAGTTGACTACATATATTTTCAGGAATCACTGAATGACGGTCATGGAATGTGACGGGTGGTTATTCCGGCTTGTCTGTTGTAACGATATGTATGTCGCGTTGCGGGAACGGGATTTTGATCCCGTTTTTATTGAACAGGGCCTGCACATCACTCATTACCTCGCTTTTTGCATGCATGAATTCGCGGGGATTGGAGATCCAGAAAAGCAGTTTGAGATCGATGGTGCTGTCGTTGAATTTATCTGCAAACGCCACTGGCGGGGGCGAACTGAGAAGTCGCTGATTGGCTTTCAGCAGCTCGTTCAGCTGAGGAAGCACTTCGTCAATATTGGTGTCGTAAGACACGCCTACAACCAGTTCTATACGGCGGAACCCCCTGCCCTGCGACCAGTTCACAAGGTGCTCATTCAGCAGGTCTCCGTTTGGTATGATCACAGTAGAGCCGTCAATGGATGTGAGCTCGCTGCTCCGGAACCCTATGGATTTGATGGTGCCTGTTTTACCGGCCACTTCAATGATATCACCTACATTCACGGGTTTTTCAAAAGCCAGGATCAGGCCGCTCACCAGGTTACTGACCAGGGCCTGCAAACCAAGCCCCACACCTACACCCAGTGCTCCCAGGATTATAGTGAACCTGTCTAGCGGAATACCTGCCGCAGCAACGGCCAGGAAGAGGCCGATACTGATGATGGCAATGCGAATCAGCAATATCCAGCTGCCCAGTCCGATCTTCTTCTGACCGGTGGAAGAGCTGTGCACCGGCACTTTATCCGTGGCGAAAAAAGAAACGATGCGCGACACAAAAGTGGAAATGAACAGGATGCCGAAGAAGAGCAGCATGCCCTTGATACTGAAATTGTATTGACCGATACTCCTTTCTGCAAAGAGGAAATCCTGGATCGGATCCGCGATCCGGTGGAAAGCATAGAAGTTCCTGCCGAAGATAATGAACCATCCCACCACCAGGAATATATAGAATACAGCAGGTGCTTTTCGCCCTACCCTTTCGAAATTGATAAAGAAGGAATTCCTTTCCGGCCGTTTGTATACTTCAGAAGCCAGTAACAATGTTTCATTCACCAACCTTACCACCCAGAGGAAGGTGATGGCAATGATCACATTGATGAAGCCGCTTACATACATCGTTTTGGCGTAATTGTAACGGCCATACATGTTGAAGAAGATGGCTGCCAGTTCCAGTACCACCACAAAAGCAATGAACCAGAGGATGGCCTTTTCACGGAGCTCACTGCGCCTGCCTTTCAGCAGGATGAGCAGTCCTGTGATCACTCCCACCAGTGAAAACAGGAGCATGAAATACCTTTCTATCCTGGAGCCCTGCAATATGAGATTATCTCCACATGCAATCAGGAACTGTACGAACATGGTGAGCCAGATAAACATCCAGTGCCTTGTGATGAATCCTTTGAAGATGATGGTGAGCGCTATGGCGGCTGTTACACCCAGGATGGTGGTGAACAATGCAGGTGGAGATGGAAAGATGAACTGGAAAACGGACACCACTATCAGGATGGCAGACAATACGGGGTATCGCAGCACAAGCTGCCCCTGGTAATGTTGCTGTAAAAGGCCTTCGGCCTTCACTTTTCTTTTTAGTGAACTGATGAAAACCGTGGAAGCGATCACCAGTACTAGCAGTAAAAGCATCCTGCCCCAATGGTTTTGTACATAGAACCACAATGCGAGTTGACCTTTCAATGCAGAGTAGTAGATGATCTCCCTGATCGGTCTGTAACTGGTCACCCCTTCCCAGATATTGTGGGTCTCCCGGCTAAAAAAGTTCCTGTCGAGGTCCTTGTGATAATGCTCTATCTCATCCAAAGCCGTGCTGACGGTACTTTCCATCAGGTTGATCCTGTTCTGCAAGCCACGTACATGCTGGATGGCCTGTTCCAGAATACTGTCCGTTGGATTGATCTCCTGCCTCACCACCATGATCTTGCTAAGAAATTGCATCAGTGCAGCCGAATCATTGGAGATATAATACAGTGCGCTGTCTGTTCCCAGTGAGTCCAGGTGCATGCGGAAACCCGACAGCTCATGCTGATATTTGTCCACCGCCTGTTTGCGCGTATCTATTTTTTTCAGCAGCTCTTTAAAGAGGATATTGGTGCTGGTGAGGTTGCGATGGCTCTGGAGCGAGCCTTTATGCTGGAAAATACCGTCACATCCGGTATCATACCATCGCTGAATATTATCAAGGTCTGTATTGATGGCATTGGTGTCAAGCCCGCGGGTGATGAAAACTTTGGCTTTGAGTAAAGTGCTTTTGAGATCATTGATGAGCGCTTCCTGCCTGGCCGCCATCCGTCCGGCGGAATATTTATCCTGGCTCTTATGATAGTCCTGCCCTGCTGCCTGCCTTAACAGGTTCATCACGGAATCAGACAGGAAATGCTGCTGCTGCGCGATTGTCCGGTTAACGGAACACAGCATACAAATGAAAACGAACAGGCTTATCAATATCGAACTTCGCGTACGCATACTCATTGGTATGAATATAATGATTTATATCTTAATCATTATGAACTGTTACGCTATTTCTTGTTGATCAGTTCCAGCACCAGGTCGGTAAGATCGAAGCGGGGGAAATCGCCGTTATTGCTCAGCATCACTACCAGGTTCTGCTGGTCGGGCTGCCGCACGAACATGGAATAATAACCGAAGTCGGTGCCCGGATGGTAAATGATGGTATGCGATCTGGATTCGCTGAATAATTTCCGGTCAATCATCCAGCCATAGCCATAACCTGCATCCCAGTCGGCATAATCTGTCCTGGGTGTGAAGCTTTCCTGCCAGCTGGCTGCAGGCAGCAATTGAGAGGTATACATCGCTTCATCATACTTAAGCAGGTCCGTTACACTGCTCCAGATCCCTCCTGCCCCAGCCATATTGGCTAGCGGATAAGCAGGCTCCGGTTCCCCCATCCAGTAACCGACGGAATTGAGCCGCGCATTGCTGAAGCCAGAGTGCTCCATTTTCAGCGGACCGAAGATCCTTTGCTGCAGCACTGCTGCATAATGCTGCGCCGTGATCTTTTCGATGATACCCGCCAGCACCAGGTAGCCTGAATTACTGTACCTGAAACCATTGCCGGGAATGAATTCCAGCGGATCGCTGCAGAATTTCCGGATAAGCTCCTCCGTACCCATGGGCTTCTGTATCAGTTCGGCGATGTATTCATCTTTATTGGTGTAATTGGGAATGCCTGAGCTATGCGTCAGCAATTGTTCAATCGTTACATTTCCATGGATATAACCAGGAAGGAATTTACCGGCACTGTCCTGCAACCTGAGTCTTCCCTCCTGCTCCAGCTGACGGATCAGCAGGCTGGTAAAGGTTTTGGTGAGAGAGCCGATGCGGAAGCGTGTGCTGTCCGCATTCAGTAATTTCGTTCCTTTATTGGCATAACCATATCCTTTCCTGAAAATGAGTTCCCCTTTTTGTTTGATCAGTACGGTGCCATTGAAAGCGCCATTGGCATGATAGAAACTGAAAATGGAATCAAGTCGCACAGCGGGATCTTTCGGCCATTTCGACAAGCGCTTCTCCACTTTGTTCTTCAGGCTGAAGCTGGCATTACGTTCCCGGATCTGCTGTACGATCTCCGTGGTATTATAATCCGGCAGGATGGTATTGTAATTCTTCCAGAAACTGGTATCGTTATCCCTTTGCTGATTCTCTATGAATTTGTTATTGCCCAGAGATTCATTGCTGGTGAAAGCCTGCTGATGCAGGGTGTCTGCACCGGTAACGAGATAATCAACGCGCACGTCTGCATTGTAATCATAAAAGCCCCGGTTGCTGCGGATGCGCAACAGGTGATCGTTGCGCACATCGGAGAGCATCCACCTGTTACCGAATTTCTTATAGCGGATAAAGTGACGCTCCGCTTTGGGTTCGATCCCTATCCCCAGCAGCTTCATCACTGCGCGTGTAGCGGCATTTGCAAACTGCGCATATTCGATGCCTTTAGGACTGAGGCTGTAATCGAATGCGATAAAGGCCAGCGTATTGGCATCCAGCCAGAGCTTCCCTTTGAAACAGGATTCTTTCACTCCGTCCTTCTGATCGAAAGTGATCAGCCAGGCTTCCGTTCCGTAATAATCCGTGGTGCCGCGTAGCTTGAACTGGTGGTTCTTCAATCCTTCTTTACTCAACAACCCTGAGTTCTCAAACCGCTTTACGATATCATAATCGTAAATACTGCCTGGCTTGAGGCCAAGGTCCATGCCATGCATGGCCTGCTCATCCTGGATGGAGCGCATCCTGATCAGGCGGAACTGGCTCCTGTCATCAGGCTTATACCCCGGATTGAAAATATCGAATACGGCTTCGGAGAGCATGATATGTGCATCTCCTTTCCGGGTATCTATCCGGTAGAATCCATTGAGTACATGTGGCTGATCGAAATAGTTGAGTGGAATGCGTGCTTTTGCCTGTTGAATAAGATCGAGCGGGTCTGGTGGCCGCACGGTCACTTCCTGCAATTGCACGGCTTTCTGTTCAAGCTGGATCAGCAGATCGATGGATGTCTGAATGGTAGCGATGGAAATTTTTCTTGACGAATAACCGAGCATGGAAACGAGGAGACTGTCCTGTTTGCTGTCTGCCGGCAGGTATAAAGAGAACTGACCGGCCTGGTTACAGATGGTTCCAAGTCCCCTGCTTTGCACCTGGAGGCTGGCATAGGCAATGGGTCTGCCCTGCTGATCCCGCACCTGTCCCTTCAGGTGGATGGAAACAGGTTGCGCTGCCACATTGATGGCAATCAGGAGGATGAAACCAATAAAGAAAATTTTCGCCGGCATTCTTTTTTCTTAAAACTAGCCGTCAAAGTTCAAAGCTTTTGTTAAACACGGGGTATGGCTATAAGGCTTGTTACTTTTACTCGGGGACCACTCGCTCGCCTCTGGCGAGTGAGCAATATTTGTTCGCCTCTGGCGAACACTGTGTCGCCGGAGGCGACTGAATACAAGTAACTCGCGGGGACGCGAGCTACTGGCCGCTGCGTAACTGTATGCCCAATCCGAAATTCTCGGAAACACTCATCCTGCCTGCGTTGTAGTCAAGCCCGGTTGCAATGTCTTCAGACAACAGCAATGGTCCATCGGCGTCTACATAGTCCAGCAGGGGGGCCAGGTGCGCGATGGCCGAAGAACCTACGGTGCTTTCATTCATGCTTCCCACCATCACTTTCATATTCAGGGACTTTGCTTTGGTGATCATGCGCAGTGCAGGCGTGATGCCGCTGCATTTGGTGAGTTTGATATTGATGCCATGGAAATGTCCATGGCATTTCTCCACATCATGCTCTATCACACAGGATTCATCGGCAATGAGGGGGATCGGGCTGGCGTCGAACAGTTGCTTCATTCCCTCCCAGTTGTCTTTGGCAAGGGGTTGTTCAATGAACTCCACGCCCAGCTCTGCCAGTACAGGGATCTTTTTCAGGGCCTCTTCAGTGGTCCAGGCGGCATTGGCATCCACACGAAGGGTGGCATCAGTATGTTTACGGAGCTCAGTTACAATACCGATATCGTCGGGCGTACCGAGTTTGATCTTGTAGATGGGCCAGGGTTTCTCTTTCATCTTTTCCACCATCTTTTCGGTGGAATCGATGCCGATGGTATAATCGGTCAGGGGCGCATTGGCCATATTGAGGTCCCAGAGTTTGTACAACGGCTGCTGCCTGATCTTTCCATAGATGTCCCAGGCGGCAATATCCAGCGCACAGACCAGGAAATTATTCATGGGATATAAGTGGTGGAGATAATGCCAGTAACGTTCCGGCTCCATGAAAGCGAACTGCTCCACCATTCTTTTTTTTCTTTCCAGGTCTTCCACCATTTTCTCTACCGGGATATTGTAATAAGCAATGGCAGGCGCTTCACCATAACCGGTGATGCCACGGTGCTCGAGTGTTACGATCAGTGATGGCTGATGGGTTTTGGTGCCTTTGGAAATAGTAAAGGGATAACGGAACGGAAGGTTCGTTGTCTGATAAGTTACTTTCATGATAAAGATTGGTGCTATGCTCTCCCACTGGCTTTCACAGCCTGTTCCAGCGCTTCGTTAAATGTTTGCTCCCTGATCAGTTGTTCCAGTGTGAAATGCATGCGGTACTTCCAGTAGTGGCCTGTGATGGCTGGGATATTGATCCGCTCTTCTTCGGGTCTCTCCCTTCTGAGTGTTTCATCCATGCCTAACAGGTCCTGCAGCTGAAAGATGGCCCACATGGCCGGAGCGTGCAGGTGCTGCATCACAATGGCTTTGTTGATCCAGGGCTCACAAAAATACGGCGCCTCGCCCCACTGTTCCAATTCCTTCTGAAAGAAATGTTGGGTGCTTTCGCGGTCTTCTTCCCACCATCCTCGGATAGTGCTCATATCATGGGTGCTGGGCGTTACTACCGAGAGGTAGGGAACGGCCGGCAGTCTGAGGAATTCCTGTGCGGCTTCCTTGGGCATACGCTGGATCTCCAGGCTGAGGATGCCGAGTTGTTTCATGGCATCGGGTACGCAGTGCGGTACCATCCCAAGGTCTTCCCCGCAGATGAGCATATTGGTGCTGCGTTTGAGGGCAGGCAGCTTCTTCATGGCCTCATCCATCCAGGTATTGTCCTGGCGATGATAGAAATAATCCCAGTACAAAGCCTGCAACTGGCCGCGCGTATAGTCGTCGAGGTGACGGAAGCTGCTGGTCTGGTCCATCGCGATCCTGAAATGCAGACCCTGCTGATTGGAGCCAGGCTGTTCAAAAAAGATCACATTGGAAATGAGATCGTAGAGTCCCTGTTTGATATGCAGGTTGTCTTCCGATGCTTCCAGTTTGCTGAAGTACTGCTGCACCTGTTGCTGGGTGGCGTATTCAGGCAATAAGGCATAGTGGCCGTTACCGGTAGGCTGTAAAAACGGGCGTAGCTTCTCATGATTGGGACCGAACATTTCCCAGAGCACGGCATCGTTTATATATGGGGTACAGTAACGGTTATGATCATACGAAATATGCCGGCCGTGGAGTTCATCCACCATCACGGGCAGTGCCGGGGAGAAGGTACCCATGATGCCTTCAACTGCATGCAGGGGGATGCTCCAGATGCGGAAGAAGCCCAGGATATGATCGATGCGGAAGGCATCGAAGTAATTGCCCATCTGCACAAAGCGGCGATGCCACCATTCAAATCCATCTTCTGCCATCCGCTCCCAGTTGTAAGTTGGGAAGCCCCAGTTCTGTCCTTTCACGGCAAAATCATCAGGCGGTGCGCCTGCCTGCTGCTCCATATGATAGAGCTCAGGTTCCGTCCAGGCATCACAACCATAACGGTAAACACCAATGGGGATATCACCTTTCAGGATCACTCCCTGTTTGTGCGCATACTCTGCGGCGTCCTTCAGTTGCAGGTGCAGGTGGTATTGCGTAAAATAGTGTATGGCCACCTGGTTGAAATGCCGGGCCGATGGCGCCACCAGTTTGGTGATGGCCGCTTTATCGTAGGTGCTATATGTTTTCCATTGGTTGAAATCCACGGTCCGGTTCTTATCACGGAGATAAGAAAAGGCCGCATAAGGAACCAGCCAGTGCTCATTGTCTTTGAAGAACTGCTGGTAATTTTCGTCTTTCAGGAACTCTTCCTTCTGCAGGGCAAAGAGCTCACGAATGGCGCCCAGCTTGAACTTCATCACTTCCTCATAACTCAGGTCAGGCAATGCGTTGAGCTCCTGCTGTTTCTTTTTCAGGGGTTTGATCACGTCTGCGTATTTCTTGCCTGCCACCACGCTCAGGTTGAGATAGAGCGGATGTAAGGCGAAGGCGGAGATAGCAGCATATGGATAGGTATCGATCCAGGTATGCGTAGCGATGGTATCGTTCACGGGAAGGATCTGTATGAGACGCAAGCCTGTTTTGGAGGCCCAGTCTGCCAGCAGTTTGAGGTCAGTGAATTCACCTGTGCCGAATGAATTCTTGCTGCGCAGGCTGAATACGGGAACGGAAACGCCGGCTCCTTTCCAGCTGTTGTTGGGCAGGTGCACAAATCCATCGTGAACCTGGGTGAGCTGGTATTCGTGGGCATCGCCAAAAAGACTGCGGTTCTCTCCTGTTTCCAGTTGTACCAGGCTTTCTTCTTTGGTATTGTAAACGCCGTATTTGTAATGAAGGGGAAATTCATCCTTGGTGATCTCCAGTTTAATGGTCCACCAGCCCTTATCGGGTGAAAGCAGCAGCGGGCTTGTGGTATCCCATTCCCTGGTGCTGATACTGCTTCCGGTGACACAGATCACTTCGTTCTTCTTCAGCAGCGGGGCCTTCACCTTGAGCACATGTGTGAAATGTTTGGGCCATTTTGCTTTCTTCTTTGATTTATTTCCTGCCAGCAGCACATCCTGGAAGGGCGCTGTATAAAAAGCGTTCTCAAATTCACCGGCATGGTTCCAGGTATCTATGAGCTGAACTTCCTGCGGCGGATGCGAGCCTGCTTCCAGGAGGCGGTCTTCGCCCCATTCCATCACATGATGACCATCATCATTCAGCAGCACGTATTTATAATGGAGGGATCCGTTTTTTTGTATGGGCAGTTCGATACTGCCATGCCAGAATTCTTCATTCAGGTATTCCAGTCTGAAGGCTTGCGCTATCGTGTCATTTCCCAGCGCTTCGGCATTTCCCGTTACTGCCAGTTGTTGCCCGAAACGGGTATGGAAGCGGATATAAAAGTGAATCTTCATCAATGCAGTTTTATCGCCAGAACATTACTCCAAATGAAAATATGTATCCATCTGAAACGGTCCGTTCAGCGAATTTATTACAAAGTGTAATATTTACACAATATAGTTTTACAGGCTTCCCGTTGAGGGATTTGGATCTGAGATAAGGTTCGGATGCCGGGTCCTTCGCCGGAGGCGAAGAAATTATGGTCACTCGCGGGACGCGAGCGACTGCGTCAACCAGAGTTTTCGGTGGGGT
>NZ_JBQCGW010000185.1:0-20708 GCF_051955275.1 Pseudobacter sp.
TGGAGAAACCCGCAACTGGACGGTAGTACAACGCAATGAACAACTTTTTCCCCTTAGCGGCTTATTCCTGTTGAACAGGCTGATCTGGCTGCTGATTTCCCTGTTGTTATTGCTGATCAGCTACAAAAGTTTTCAGTACAGACTTGTACCAGGTAAAAAGAAGAAAAAGAAACAGGCGGATGAAATCATTGTCAATAATGAATTTCAGCCCGTACCGGTCCATTGGCCTGCAAAGCGCTATGGTCTCCGTGTTTTCAGCGCTCAGCTGAAAATGGAAACGTTTTCTTTATTCCGGCATCTGCCCTTCCTGTTCCTGCTGATATTATGGATATTTCTCTTTATCATCGATCTGAAAGAAGAAGCACTTGAAGGCCCATATGGCATCCGTTATTATGCCATTACCGGGGTGATTGTGGAGAAGCTTCGCTCCATGAACCCTGCATTGTTTTTACTGGTATTGTATGCATCCGAAATATTGCACCGGGAGTACACTTCAAAAATGCAGGGACTGGTTTTCAGTGCTCCCGCCTGCACCGGTGTATTGTGGGCTGCAAAGCTGGCCACGCTCCTGCTGCTGATCTTCATACTGGTAACTGTGAATATTGCCATCGGTACCGGCACTCAATTACTGGCAGGCCATGTACAGGTGGAATTCAGCAAATATGGCTGGCTCTATTATTACAGCGCCTTCCCGCTGTTCCTTTATGCAGTGTTGATCTTTTTTGTGCAGTCGCTCCTGCGTAATAAATTTCTGGGGCTGATGTTGAGCCTGGTGATCTGTGGTGTATTCGTATTTGGGAAGATGCTGGGACTTCGCTCACTCCTGTTACGGTATGCAACGCTGCCTGATCTTCGTTATTCAGATCTGAATGGCTTCGGCCACTATGCGGATCCGGTGCATTGGTACCTTTTTTATTGGACCTGCCTGGCTTTTATGCTGGCATGGGTAGCCGCTTTATTATGGCGCCGTTTTGCAGTGGCGCAAAAACCCAGGTTAAGTAAGAATGGGCTGGTGATGTTATGCATCGCATTGGCCGGTTGGTCAGGCTCGGGTGCATTTATTTACAGTGCCGGTAAAAAGGATATGAGCCGGAATTCAGCGGAATGGCAGAAAGATTATGAATTGAAATATGGGAGCAGCCGTTTGATGGAACAACCACTGATCCTGGCTGTGTATACCAAAGTTGATATTTATACGGCTGAAGCCCGTTACACGGTTAAGGGGAAATATCTTGTAAAAAACGAAAGTGTGCAGGCTATAGATACACTCTGGCTGGGCCTGAGCCCTGAGGTAGACAAAGTGCAGTTCTCAATTCCGGATGCCATGGCCATTTATGCTGATGCCGGATTCAACCAATACCGTTATCTGCTGAAAAAGCCGCTTTTGCCCGGTGACAGCATGGAACTGGAGTTCAGTACAGATGTACATCGAGGCCGCTTCTGCCGGTTCAACAGCGAGCATTCGGTTGTGCAGAACGGAACTTATATCGAACTGGAAAAATATATCCCATGGTTCGGGTATCAGCCCGGGCAGGAAGTAGATGATCCCGCAAAAAGGGCTGTACTTAAATTACCTCCGCAGACACCTGTGATTGTCAGTGACAGCCTGTATCATTTCATCCGTTTTGAAACAGTGGTCTCAACAGATGCCGGGCAGCAGGCGATCACGGTTGGAGCATTGCAGAAAGAATGGAGATCCGGCAACCGGCAGTTCTTTCATTATAAAACGGACCATCCCATTCCTTTTATGCTGGCCATCAGTTCAGGGAAATATGCCGTTGCGAAAGCGGAAATGGATGGGATCAGTTTTTCCATTTACCATCACCGGGAACATGAAGAAAATATCCCTGTGATGATGCAGGGCATGAAGGACGCCGTTGCTTACGGGAATGCCCATTTCTGCCGCTATCCTTTTTCAGAACTGAGACTGGCGGAAGTACCTCATTATCCTGGCGCGGCCACTGCATATCCGGGTACAGTTTTCAGCGCCGAGCGCATCAATTTCCTGAGTGATCACCGGAACAGCAATCAGCTTAATGCTGTTTATACGGTTGCTGCACACGAAACTGCACATCAGTGGTGGGCGGACATCCTTTCTCCGCAAGTTGTTCCCGGCAGGGCCATGCTGACGGAATCCCTGGCGAAATACACGGAACTGGCAGTGGCGGAAAGAAGGTTTGGCTCAGAGAAGCTGCGAGATCAACTGATCAGGGAACATGAGATCTATTTCAACCTGCGCAACAGTTACAGTGAAAAAGAATTGCCATTGCAGCGCTCGGATCAGTCCTGGGTGTATTACCAGAAAGGAGCGCTGGCGTTGTATGCCATTCAGCAAAAGATCGGCGAAGCGCGCATGCACCGGGCATTGCAGCAATTACTGGCAAAACACGGTACAGGAAAAAAGAGACCGATCCCTGCGGACCTCTTGCGGGAGTTAATGGCAGTGTCAAATGAAGCTGAACAGCAATTCATCACGGAACAACTACAGAAAGTGATCATCTGTGAAGCCGGAATGAAGCTGGTCTCCTGCACACAACAACCGGATGGCAGCTGGGCAATAAAAATAGCATTGAACTTATCAAAATGGGACCACACAAATGGTACACCGGTTAAACTTCCATCAAATGCGGATGTGCATCTTGGTTTTTACCCATCCGGCAATAATCAAAAAATGCAATTACAACGTATCGCTGTTTCTCACGAACAACAAACGCTCAGCCTGGTGCCTGGTTTTAAACCCTCCATGATCATATTGGACCCGTTCATGCAGTTGATGGATGCTGACAGAACTGATAATGTACTGAAAATACCATAAGCAAGGCAACTAAGTAGTTCTGCTTAAAAACCGGAAATAGTTCAGATAAACAACTTTTACAAAAGGTAATGGATGCCAGATCGCTTATTTTTACACCACGGAAAAAATAACCTCATACCATATGCGAATTCTGCCCAGTTTTGTTATTGCAGCTTTATTGTTTTGCACTTCAGGAGCTTTTGCCCAGAATATCCAGTATAAATCTTATGTGAGTGCTTCAGGACCTTTTGGTCAGCCCAGTTTAAGGCATCAGTTCATTGATAATTTCATGTTTGCTGCAACAAGCCGTTTTACTGTAACCGCCACTACGGGAGGGACCGTATATCCTGATCAGTTGTTTGACGGTATTTATGACTCGCAGCCCTGTATCATTCCAGCCGGAGGCACCGGCGTTTTCAGTATCAATTTCACTTCCAAGGGTTCGAGCATCATCGTCTATCCTGGCGGTAAGGTTTACATTCATTTCTATTCCGCATCTGTACCTCAGTCAGTGACTGGCAGGGTGCAGAAGAATGATGGAACCTGGTATGATATAACCGGCTGGACCAATATTGCTACTACCGCTCCATATGCTGTGTGGCAGGGAACCGTACCGGGAGCCTTCAACAACTGCCAGGAAATGGAGCTTACAATCACTGCACAGGCATCGGCGGTTGCCAGCTTAACCGAGATCGAATATGTGCATGACAGAACAGTCTTTGAGCCAGGTATACTTACCAAGTTTACCAATCATCAGATTTATAAAGATTTTACCTGGCGGGATACGGATATGTCTAATTCCGCTTTTATCAAAAGCAATGGTGCAGCTTTTTTCAAAGGAAATGTTGGCATCGGTGCTGGCCAAACAGCTCCTACAGTGCCCCTGCAGGTTGCCGGAAATTCAATATTGAATGGAAATGTAAAAGTAACATCCTTGACCATGACGGCTTCTGCCGGAGCTGGCAAAATACTCACCAGCGATGCTTCCGGTAACGCTACCTGGCAACTGCCGGCCGCCGGCAGCGGTGGCTGGGGAATAGGTGGCAATGCCAGTACTTCGGAATATAAGCTCGGAACCACAAATTCATTTGATCTCCAGTTGATGGCCAACAACGCTGTACATATGCGGGTTGGCGCCAACGGAAACGTTGGGATCGGTGTTACTTCCGTAGGAGCCGACTACAAACTCTACGTAAACGGATTTATCAAGGCCAAAAAGCTCCGGATCGATATGAATGGCTGGGCCGATTATGTATTCGATCCCTCCTATTCGCTCATGCCTTTGCCACAACTGGAAAAATTCATCATTGCAAACCGCCATCTTCCGGAAATCCCCACTGCGGCTGAAGTGGAAAAAGAAGGCATTGATGTTGGCAGCAATCAGACCGCCCTCCTGAAAAAGATCGAAGAGCTTACCCTTTATATCATCGAACAGAATAAAAAGCTGGAAAGCCAGCAGTTACGTATCGAAGCACTTGAAAAGAAAAGTGCCGGAACCAGATAATGTTGATCTGTTCCCTTTAATGTCCGGCGGCGCTCCTACAGGGCGCCGCTATTTTTATCCACGGCTGTCACATTTCAAACGCCTGCCTTGTCTTATGTAAAAAGGGATAATGACTGACAAATCAGATACCTTCCTGGAATACAGATCGCTGCTCTTCTCCATTGCCTACAATATGCTGGGCAGCGTGGATGCGGCAGAAGACCTGGTGCAGGATACTTATCTCAAGTGGGTGGACTGCCAGGAAACGGAGGTGAAATTCATCAAATCCTACCTGGTAAAAACCATCACGCATCTCAGCATCAATTACCTGAACAGTGCGCGTATACGCCGGGAGTCCTATGTTGGTATCTGGCTGCCCGAACCCCTGCAACAATATGATGGCCGCAAAAGCAGCGCTGGTATCGAATCCTGGCATGCGCTTTCTATCGGCATCCTGATATTGCTGGAGAAACTAACTCCACAGGAGCGTGCCATTTTCCTGCTCAAAGAAGTGTTCGCCTATGATTATTTTGAACTGGCATCCCTGTTCGATAAATCAGAACAACATTGCAGGCAACTCTTTAAAAGAGCCAAGGATAACCTGGGACGGGACACCCGCCGTTTTGAAGTAGACCTCAAAGTACATGAGAAAGTGCTGAATAATTTCCTGCAGGCGATCACAGAAGGTCATATGGATGAGCTGATAGAGCTGCTCAAACAGGATATCACCCTTTATGCCGATGGCGGTGGCTCCGTACTGCATGCCAATGGAAAGAAGTTCACCGCTGCCCTGAAACCCATTCATGGGCGGGAACATGTTGGGCGTCTGTTGCAGACTGTGATATTGAAAATGCGCCGGTTCGTGCCCGCATTCACGCAACGGGTGATCATGGCAAACGGACTGCCTTCCATACTCACCAGTTCCGGCAAACGTGCACTCAGCCTTATTTCTATCGAACCGGAAGGAAACCGGATCAAAAATATCTATCTGCAGACAAACCCGGATAAGCTGCATTCATTCAGAAATATTTAAAACCAGAAATATGTCCATCAACAACAAAGAAGTGGTAGCACGCTTCAACAGGGAAGTTATTGCCAATAAAGATCTGAAAGCATTTGAAGAACTGATGGCGCCCGGTTTTGTGAATCATTCTGCACCTCCCGGCATTTCCCCTGCATCGGACGGAATGATAGCGTTTCTTCAGAACGTGCTCTGGAAGAGCTTCTCAGACATTCAGATAAACATACTGGACCAGGTAGCAGAAGCAGATAAAGTAAGTACGCGAAAGATCGTGAGCGGATTGCATGTTGGAGAATTCTTCGGTATGCCCGCCACTGATAAAAAGATAGAAATAGAGATACTGGAAATAGTCAGGCTGCAGCATGGCAGATACCTGGAACACTGGAGCATCTGGAATTACCAGAGAGTGATGGCGCAGGTAAGAAGCTGATCAACTGATCGTTTTGATGAACCGTTTCATTTCATCTGCCGTTCCAACCGTGATCCGCGTCCATTTTCCGTTTGCTTCATACATGCCCGTACCCTGGATCTTGTTTTGTTTGAGTATGTCAAAATAATCCTTAGGATACTGGTCAAGCGAAAAATAAATGAAACTTGTATTGGATGGAATGCAGCGGATTTGCAATGTCTCCAATTGTGCGATGGTGGCGGAACGCACCTCCCGGTTGAGTGCTGCACAACGTTTGGCGAATGGCTCATCCTTCAGAGAAGCAATGGCTGCTACACGTGATGTAAGACTGATATCACCATTGTTCCAGGTCTGCAATGCACCCATCTTTTCTATGGTGTCAGGGTGCGCCAGTGCATAACCGATCCTGGCCCCCGCCAGTCCGTAGATCTTGGAAAAAGTCTTTACCACGATGAGGTTTTTGTTGTTGCTAACCAGGCTGGCAACCGAGGGCTCATCCGTATAATCGAGATACGCTTCATCCACCACCACCGTGAGCTTTTTGCTGGCTTCAGTAATGAAAGCAACCAGTTCGTTATGCGGAATGAGCGTGCCCGTTGGATTATTGGGATTGCAGAGATATAAAAGAGTACTGTCTGGTTTGATGGCACTGAGCATGGCAGACAGATCCTGCTTTTTGTTGGCTGTCACCGGCACACTGATCTTTCTGAAACCGTTATTGGCGGCGGTGTTGGTCCAGCCATTGAACGTGATATCGCTGATCACGAAACTGCCTTTGTTACTTCCGCAATACCTCCACTGGAGATCCAGTATCACGGTGGAACCTGCACTGATCAGTACACAGTCCTGCGACAACCGGTGTTTTTCCGAAATGGTTTTGATCAGTTCAGAACTGTAATTCCAGTTATAACGGTTGCTGAGTTTCAGGGCGGCCGTCATAGCTGCAATAGCTGATGGTGACGGGCCATAAGGGTTTTCGTTGGAACTGAGTCGGAGGGTTTCGTCCTGAAGCAGAACGCCATTCGATGGCTCCTGATCCGTGATGGCGAAAGATTCCAGGGGCGCCACACCAATAGCTGCCATTCCCAGTCCGATCTGCTTCAGCCAGTTTCTTCTGTTTGCCGGCATAAGGGGTATTGTTTGAACATGGAATTTAATCATATAAACAATAACAGGCGATTCCTTTACATGAACGGAAAATGAATGCCGGTTTTGTTCTATCGCAGGGCATGGTCCGGTTCTAAGTTCAATTACGGATATCCATTAACGTTATATCCAGGTTAACCGGTCCTGCTTTCAAGGGATATCCGTTACCAGGAGATCCAATGGCTGAATATACCAATGTAACTGCAACCTTTTCAACTTCAGCACACGCACCTCCGAAGGTGCGTTATTTTTTTCCCAGGGCCTGCGCAAGGATCAGCATGATGCACGCAAATGCAATCATAAGATTTTTCATGACAAGCAGTTTAATAGAATTTTAAGCGACGGCTGTAATCCTTCTATAGCGCGGATTGAGAGGGTCCTGAGGTCAGGAGTTGACAGGGAGACGGAACTAAAGGTAATTTTTTTTCATTATTATTGCATCAACAGGTACTATCCTTTCTGTAAACATTTTGCTGCTCTGTATTCCTTCACCTTAAAAGCCCTTGCTATGCCACACAACAATCTGTTATACCGTACAATGAAGATCGCCTTACCCCTCTGGTCAGTGGTCTGTCCTGTAATCGGACTGGCCGTGATGCTGCTGGTAGGCGGCGAACATTCGGGTATAATGGACCTTGTGATGGGCGTGGTACTGATCAGCGTGGTATTGTCTGCAGTACACCATGCGGAAGTGGTGGCGCATAAAGTGGGAGAACCATTCGGTACACTGATCCTGGCCCTGGCCATTACAGTGATCGAAGTGGCGCTGATAGTAACCATCATGATGTCTAAGGGAGAGGCAGAAGGCTCCACCCTGGCCAGGGATACTGTATTTGCAGCCATCATGCTCATCCTGACGGGCATCATCGGACTTTGTCTGCTGATCGGGGGTTACCGTTACAAGGAACAGATCTTCATGAAACAGGGCGTTAGCGCTTCACTGGTGGCCCTAACGGCCATCACTGTACTAACCCTGGTACTGCCTAATTATACCACCAGTGAAGCCGGTCCGGTGTACTCCACCAGCCAGCTCATTTTTGTGGCCATCATCTCTCTGGTACTCTATCTGGGCTTTGTGGGTGTGCAAACCGGACGTCACCGCGATTACTTCCTGCCGGAAGACCAGTCGAGTGAAGATGAGAATGCGCACGCCGCCCCACCCAATAACCTCACCGCAGGGCTAAGTTTGATTTTACTGCTGCTGGCCCTGGTGGTAGTGGTTATCCTCAGTAAGAAATTATCTCCCGCCATTGAAACTATTGTGGTTGACCTGGGCGCTCCCAAGAGCCTGGTGGGTATTATCATCGCATCTGTGATCCTGCTGCCTGAAGGGATGGCTGCCATCCGTGCAGCCAGAAAGAACAGGCTGCAGACCAGTCTGAACCTGGCATTGGGATCAGCCCTGGCCAGTATTGGTCTTACCATTCCGGCAGTAGCCATCGTTGGCTACTTTACTGGTTTTACCATCACCCTGGGCATCGATACCAAATCCACCCTCCTGCTCATATTATCTTTATTCACAATAAGTATTTCTTTCGGAGCGGGCAGGACCAATATCCTGCAGGGTATCGTGCTGCTGGTTATCCTGGCGACCTATCTTTTCACTACAATCGTTCCCTGATCTGCGTTTGAGAGGGTTTCAGGGCCTGGCAACCACCGTGGCATGATTTTTATAGTGGAAAAAAACTCCCGTCCTGGGTAGAACAATCTACAGGCTTATTAATGCCAGCATCCATATTTTTGGAAAATTTTCGCTGTTTCGTATGATCCTAATTGTTGATGACAGGCCGGAAAATATATTCTCCCTGAAGAAACTCCTTGAACTCAATCAATTTGCCGTGGATACCGCATCCTCCGGTGAAGATGCTTTGCGCAAGATCCTCAGGAATACTTACTTCCTCATCATCCTGGATGTGCAGATGCCTGGCATGGATGGCTTTGAAGTAGCCGAAGCAGTAACCGGGTACAGTAAATCCAAAGACATTCCCATTATCTTCCTCTCCGCCGTGAACACGGAGAAACGATTCATCGCAAGAGGTTATACTTCGGGGGCCATCGATTACATCACCAAGCCTTTCGATCCGGACATCCTGCTGCTGAAGGTAAAGACCTTCTACCGTTTGCACCAGCAAACGCGCGAGCTCAACGAGATACAGAAAACACTGAGGGAAGAGATCGAAGTGAGAAAACAGGCGCAGGCCGAACTTCACCAGAGTGTGGAGGAACTGCGCTCCATCCTCGAATCAATCCCACAGGTGGCCTTTACATCCAATGCTGAAGGTCATATCGAATTTGTGAACCGCTACTGGTACCAGTTCTCCTTCGGAATGGATATGTATCCGCAGACCCCGCCCGGAGAGCCTACCATCGGCGACTATATCGCAAGAACAACCGGCGCAGGAGCACAGACCTCCACGGAGATCCAGATACGTCCACTTAAGTCAGAAGAATACCGCGTGCACCTTTTCACCATGACGCCCGTAAAAAAAGGGGAACAGATCCTGAAATGGGTAGGCATCTTCACCGATATTCATGAACAGAAAATGGCTAACCAGGTTCTTGAGCAACGCGTGCAGGAGCGTACTCAGGAACTGATGCGCAGTAACCAGGAACTGGAAGCCAGCAACCATGAGCTGCAACAGTTTGCTTATGTGGCTTCACATGATCTGAAGGAGCCATTGCGGAAGATCCAGGTATTCAGCCACCTGGTGAAAGGGAAATACCTCTCAGGAAATAATGAGGCCATCAATTATATGGACCGGCTGATCAATTCTTCCGACCGTATGATCATGCTGATCACTGATGTGCTGAATTATTCCAAACTCAGCATCAACGCTGAATTCATCCCCACCAATCTCAATCCGATCCTGCAGGAGATCATTGAAGACAGCGAACTGCTCATCCACGAAAAACAGGCGCAGATCATAATGGATGAGCTCCCGGTTCTTGAAGTGATACCGGCACAGATCAGGCAGGTATTCCAGAATATCATCAGCAATGCCCTCAAATTCACAAACAGGGACAAACAGCCTGAGATCCGTATCACCGCTGAATTGCTAACAGAGAAGAACGCTGACAGCAGCCCGGATCCGGAGGGGAACTATTGCCGGATCACGGTGGCGGACAATGGCATCGGCTTCAATGAAATTTATGTAGACAAGATATTTGCTATTTTTCAACGCCTGCATTCACGCGAGGAATACGAAGGCACGGGCATCGGGCTGGCCATCGTAAAGAAAATAGTGGAAACGCATAATGGAATTATCGTGGTACGCAGCGAAGAAGGCAAAGGCAGTTCATTCATACTGGTTTTACCTGTTAAACAAACCTCTTCCGAACAAAAAGCACAAAAAAACGGTCAATGAATTCTTCTTTCAAACGTAACCTGATCATAGGATTTGGTTTTTCCCTGCTGCTGCTGGTCATCAGTTCGGTGGCCGGCTACATGAGTATCCGCAACCTGCTGAAGAGCTCCGAAGAGGTAGAGCATACCAATAAGGTGATACGTGAGCTCGACAAAGTGATTGCCCAGCTGATCAATGCTGAGACCGGACAGCGGGGTTACCTGCTGACTGGTGAGGAAAATTTCCTGCAACCCTACCAGGGCGCTATCGATGAGGCCAAATTATCCATTAGTGAAGTAAGAAAGCTGACCATGGACAACCATGATCAGCAACTCAGCCTGAACAATCTGCAGGAAATAGTGGTGTTAAGGCTCAGTATGCTGCAAAAACTGATCGGGAAAAAGCAAAGGGATCAGCAGATCTCGCCCGAAGAATTACAGGAAGGCAAAAAATATATGGACCAGGCCCGGGCGATCATTACCGGTATGATTGACAGGGAAAATAGTCTGCTGGCGCAACGCACCGAGGAACTCAACCGGTTTGCCGGTTACACCCCCATGCTGATAGTGATTGCCGCAGGCCTGAGTATCATACTCACGGTGATCTCCTTCATGCGTGTGAGCAGTGATTTTGAAAGAACCACGCAGCTGCAGCACTCTTTGCAGGAAAAAGACCAGCAGATCAGCCGCCGCATCAACCTGATACAGGAAGTAGCCGGAAAAGTTTCGGCAGGTGATTACTCCGTACGTGTGCAGGAAACTGATCAGAACGATACCCTGGGAAGCCTCGCTGTTTCTCTCAATCAGATGGCAGCTTCCCTGGAGAAATCTTTCCGCGAACTGGCAGATGAAGAATGGCTGCAGGCCGGCATTGCCACCCTCAATGAAAAGATGTTGGGAGAATATGAACTGCCCGTATTAAGCAGGAATATCATTGATTTTATCGCTACTTATTCAAATAGCCAGGTGGGCGCCATCTATGTTACGGAGGAAGACGCCTCTCTGCGATTCATAAAAGGGTTTTCATTTGATGAAAGCAAGGCAAAAGCACATATCAATATCGGAGAAGGCTTTGTTGGACAGGCCGCTTCCGGAAATAAAATACTCCGCATCAGTAATGTGGAAGCGGATCAGATACTGATCTCTCATAGCACCGGTTCTATCAAACCAAAAGATCTCGTAGCCATTCCACTGCTGCACGAGCGCAAAGTGATGGGCGTGCTGGAACTGGCGTCTGTAAAGGATTATACGTCAAATGACCTGGCATTCTTTGAAGCTGTTTCGCATATTGCAGGGACCGTGCTCAATAGCGTGGAAAACCGTAAACGTCTGCAGGAACTGCTGGAAGAAACACAAAGCCAGTCGGAGGAATTGCAGGCTCAGCATAACGAACTGGAAAATATAAACAGCGAACTGGAAGCGCAGACCGAAAAACTGCAGGCCTCCGAAGAAGAACTGAAAGTACAGCAGGAAGAACTGCTGGAAGCGAATGAAGAACTGGAAGAACGGGCCCGCCTGCTGGAAGAAAAGAACCAGCTTGTGTTCGAACGCAATATCGAGATCCAGCGAAAGGCAGAAGAACTGGAACAAAGTACCCGCTATAAGTCCGAGTTCCTCGCCAATATGAGCCACGAACTTCGTACACCGCTTAATTCCATACTGCTGCTCAGCAGGTTGCTGGGCGAGAACAGCGACAACAGCCTCAACAGTGAGCAGGTGGAATATGCCCGGGTGATCCAGGGCTCCGGCCAGGGATTGCTGGCGCTGATCGATGAGATCCTCGACCTCTCCAAGATAGAAGCCGGCAAGATGGACCTGCTCTATTCCGATGTACCGGTTGCCGATGTGCTGGGAGATATGTCCGCACTCTTCAGCCCCATTGCCCGCGAGAAAGGAATCGAGTTCAAAACCAGCATGGCGGAGAATGTGCAGCGCATCATCGAAACAGACAGGCTGCGGGTTGAACAGGTGATCAAAAACCTTGTTGCCAATGCCCTCAAGTTCACTTCCAAAGGATATGTTGAACTGCTGGTAACCATGCCCGGTAATAACAGCGATTCCATTTCATTCACCGTGCGCGATACAGGTATCGGCATTGCGCCGGAAAAGCAACAGGTGATCTTTGAAGCCTTCCGCCAGGCCGATGGCTCAACCCGCCGTAAGTATGGCGGCACCGGACTGGGGTTAAGCATCAGCCGTGAACTGGCCAGGCTGCTCGGCGGCGAGATCATCCTGGAAAGCGAAGCCGGAAAAGGAAGTTCCTTCACCATAACCATACCTGTATCCAGGGCCGTAGCAGAGATCAGTAAAACCGCTGATCCCCTGCAGATGCCGGAAGAGCAGCAAACGGCAGCGCCCGTTCTTAAACCGCTGGCATCTGACAAAGACATCCGCCAGCGTTATATCAGCGATGTGATACCCGAGCCCGTGGCGGACGACAGGAATGAGATCAGACCGAATGACCGCGTGATCCTGATTGTGGAAGACGATATTTATTTTGCACAGAGCCTGCTTAAATACACGCGCCGCAAAGGATACAAAGGCGTTGTATGTGTCAGGGGGGATGAAGCCGTGGCCCTTGCCGTACAATACGGCCCTGTGGGGATCCTGCTGGATATCCAGCTGCCTGTGAAAGATGGATGGGAAGTGATGGAAGAACTGAAGAGCAACCTGGAAACAAGACATATTCCCGTGCACATGATGAGCTCCTATGATGGAAAATACAAGAGCCTGTCCAAAGGCGCGGTGGATTTCATCAACAAGCCCGTGGCCTTTGAGCAGATGGATAATATTTTCGAGCGGATCGAGTTCATGCTGAACAACAATCCGCGCAAAGTGCTGATCGTGGAAGAAAACCTGAAACACGCCAAGGCCCTCTCCTTCTACCTGGAGAACTATGCCGTGAACACGGAGATCCGGAATACAGTGAACAGCTCTGTGGAAGCATTGCAGAAACAGGAAGTCAACTGTGTGATCCTGGATATGGGCATTCCCAATCAGCGCAGCTATGATACGCTGGAAGAAGTGAAGAAAACGCCCGGACTGGAAAATATCCCTATCATCATTTTCACCGGCCGCAACCTCAGCAAGGCCGAAGAGGTGAAGATCAAACAGTATGCGGATAGTATCGTTATCAAAACAGCACACTCCTATCAGCGCATACTCGATGAGGTGAGCCTCTTCCTGCACCTGGTGGAAGAGAAAACCGTTTCCAGGTCACCTTCCAATAACCTGGGCGTACTGCAGGAAGTGCTGAAAAACAAAACCGTTCTCATTGCAGACGACGATATCCGGAATATCTACTCCCTTACCAAGGCACTGGAGACCTACGATATGAAGGTGGTGTCTGCCACCGATGGCAAGGAAGCGTTGCAGGCATTGCAGGATCATCCTGAAACGGATATCGTGCTCATGGATATGATGATGCCTGAAATGGATGGCTATGAGTCCACCCGCCGTATCAAGAGCAATCCGAGGTTCCGCAAGCTGCCGGTGATAGCGGTTACGGCCAAGGCAATGATCGGCGACCGCGAGAAATGTATCGAGGCAGGCGCTTCCGATTATATCAGCAAGCCGGTGGATATCGATCAGTTATTATCTTTACTGCGCGTATGGTTATACGACGCAGGCAAATAAAGAGCTTACCAGTTGGAATATAAAATACAGGACGAGGAGATAGATTCACTGCTGCAGCACCTGCTGGAGAAGTATGGTTATGACTTCACCAGTTATTCCCGTGCATCGCTCAAACGCAGGGTGAACAGGCTCTACGCACTGGATAAGTTCAACACCTTCGGGGCTTTTCATGATCATGTGCTGGAAGATGCCGGCTATTTCCGCCGCTTCGTGGAAGAGATCACAGTGAATGTAACGGAAATGTTCCGCGATCCTTCTTTCTACAAAACCGTCCGCGAAGTGGTATTGCCCATTCTGGCCACCCACCCTTTCATCCGGATCTGGCATGCCGGCTGTTCCACCGGAGAGGAGGTTTATTCCATGGCCATCATGCTGCAGGAAGCCAACCTGCTGCATAAAAGCCTGCTTTACGCTACAGATCTCAATCCCGGTGTGCTAGACAAACTGCGGAAGGGCATCTTCCCGCTGCGGTTCATGAAACAGTATTCCGAGAATTATATCCAGAGCGGGGGTAAGCAGGATTTCAGTAAATATTACACTGCTAAATACGACTGGGCCAAGTTTGATGAACGCCTCTCCGCCCGCATGGTAGTGGCGCCGCATAACCTGGTTTCCGATCATTCGTTCAATGAGTTCCACCTCATTCTTTGTCGCAATGTGCTCATTTATTTCGACAGGCCGCTGCAGGACAGGGCGCTGACCCTCTTCGATGAAAGCCTGGATATGCTGGGGTTCCTGGCACTGGGAGGCAAGGAAAATATAAAATATTCCAGTATTTTCAGGAAATACCGCCAACTGGAAAACAGGGAAAGGATATGGAGAAAGATCTCTTGAACAGACAATTTAAAATGATCGTGATCGGTGGCTCTGCAGGTAGTCTGCAGGTGCTCCTCCGCCTGCTGCCGGAACTGCGGGCATCCCTTTCCGCTACCATCGTGATAGTGCTCCACCGCAAGCCCTCCAGCGATGAAACCCTGATCGACCTGCTGAGCACCCGCACCGCCCTTCCGGTGCGCGAGGTGGAAGAAAAGGAAATCATTCAGCCCGGCACCATCTATATCGCTCCCGCAGATTACCATCTCCTCATTGAATCCGACCATACTTTCTCGCTCGACGTATCAGAAAAAGTCAATTACAGCCGCCCCAGTATCGATATCACTTTTGAGTCCGCAGCGGAGGTGTATGGTCCTTCCCTTCTCGGAATACTCCTTTCAGGAGCCAATTCCGACGGACAGGAAGGCATGCAATTCATAAAAAACGCCGGAGGTTTCTGCGTGGTGCAGGATCCTGATACTGCGGAGGTGGCCTATATGCCGATGCAGGCCATCGGGCATGTGGAGATCGACAAAGTGCTTCATGCCGAGGAGCTGGGCCCTTTCATCAATAGCCTGACTGGGTAGTTCCGAACCGCCCTGATCACCAAAAAGAGAACCCCGGGGTCTATTTTATGGCTGTATCCGGTATATTATTTTTGCATTCAGTGAACATGCCGGACACAGTGCTGGAAATTGTTGAAGTGGCAGCTTCAATGTTATGTTTCGGAACATTTTCAAGTACGGTTGACAGTGATCCGGAGCATGCTGGAAATCTGGTCGGCACTGGTGGTCCGGGCTTGTTCATCCACTTTCCTCCTCTTTAAAAAAGATGCTGGTGTTGCAGCACCCACTTCAGTAAAGCATTATTTCCCTCTTCAAGATTGAGTTTACGGCAGATATTATGGCGGTGATTCTTGATGGTATACGGGCTCAGGTGGAGCTCCTTCGCAATCTCCTTGGTGGTTTTCTGGTCCCTGATCTGTTGCAGGATCATCAGCTCCGTATTGTTGAGCAGTTCCGTGGGCTGCGCCAGTTTTTCGATGGCCGCCTGTGCCTGTACGATCCGGTGCATTACCAGTTGCACCCCGGCAAACAGTTGCGCTTCATCCACGGGTTTGATGATATAATTGGCGGGATTGGTGGCAGATGCCTGTTCAATGATGGTCCGGTTCTGGTAGGATGTAATGAAGATCACTTCAAAAGCATAAGTGTCCTGCAGCTCGGAGATCAGGTCGATCCCTGAGATATCCTCATTCAGGTTGATATCGCAGAGCAGCAGCTGGGGCCGCATTTCAGCCATGGCGGTACGCGCCTCTTCCACGGTGATGGCAATACGTGTATCGCAGTTGAAGCCTGTAACCAGTTGTTGTTCTATGAAGCGGGCAATGATGATCTCATCTTCTATGATCAGAACGCGTACCATTATTTAAACGGGAATTTGAAATTCATAACTAAGTCCATTTTCACTGCTGACCTGCAGTTTACCATTCATCTGACGGGCGAGGTCGTGGATCAGGGACAGGCCCATGGTCCTGCGGCCCTTTGCCTGGCTGAGGTCCATCCCCCTGCCATTGTCTGAGTACCTGAAAAGTACGCCATCCGGCGAGCGCATCACCGTGATGGTGATGGCCGGGCACTCATGGTCTGCAAATGCATATTTGAAAGAGTTTGTCAGCAGTTCAGACAGGATCAGCCCGAAAGATAAGGTGAGTTTGCCATGCAGCATGATATCCTTTTCAACATCCTGTATGATGCTGATCTTTCCTTTACTGTCGTAGATCTTCTGGAGATGGGTGGTGAGCTCATTGGTGAACTCATCCACGTTCACGGAAGATCCCTCATCAAAGCGGAATAATTTCTGGTTCACCAGCATCATGGCTTTGATCTTACCCAGGTTGCCTTTGAGTATTTCGCGGGAGCTGTGATCGCTGATGCTGGGCACCTGCAGGCTGATAAGACTGTAGAGGAGTTGCAGGTTATTTTTTACGCGGTGGTTCAGTTCATTGATCAGTGTTTCGATCTTGGTATTGCGGTCAGCCAGCAGGTCTGCCTGCACCTTCAGCCTGTCGTGCGAGATCTTCAGTTCAGAAGTGCGGTCCTCCACCTCTTTCTCCAGCAGTTTCTTACTTTTCCGCTGCAGTTGGTTGAGTTCTTCCAGGGCTGCATATTTATCTATCTCATGCTGGCGAAGCTCTTCTTTCAGGCCGGTGGCAAACAGCAGGAATACCGCCAGCGTGGTGAAGTTGGAGATATAAGGCGCCATCAGGATACTTTTCTCATGCAGGATAGCGGATGAGACTACTGTAAATGCGGCTGCGATGAAGAATAACAGTAATCCGTAACCGAGATATTTTTGTGGTCTGGTAAGCCTTTTCCAGCAGCACCAGAGCGATGCGCACATGAATGCAAATGGCAGCGGGAAGGTCCAGAGGTTGACGGTATTCACCAGGTTGAAGTTGCCTGAAATGGCATTCACCGTAAACCCGAAGATAGTGAGCAGGGTCACTTCAATGATCAGCATTACACCCAGCCTGTAAAGAATGGGATTGTATTTTTTCAGCTGCCAGAAATCTACCAGCAGCATATAGATACCGAAACTTCCGAGATGCGCGGACGGTGTATTGAAAAGCCAGCCTGATTCCGGATCATACGGAAAGAACCATTCGATCATATAACCGGCGGAACAGATCCCGTAAAGCGCAATGCCGCTGATAAAACACATCAGCCAGATATAAGGCCGGAAGCGGCTTACCAGCCAGGACAACAGCGAGTACACAAAAAAGAGCATCACGGCGCCCAGCGAGAATGTATCGATGATCTCCTTGCGATGTGTCTGCTGAACGTATGCATCCTTGGGTTGCAGGTAAAAATTGAAAACAGGCATGTACCGTTTGGAATGATACACTTTCAGGATGAGCCGGTAACGCTGCAGGGGATCCAGGTTCATCATCACATGAAGGCGGCTGTCGCCTTTTGTCAGGAATTTCCTGCTCCTGAAATGACCGGTACTGCGGTGCAACTCAAGCTCCCCGTTGCGGTAGAGATACACATCCACATAAGTAAGGCTTGTAAAGGCCAGGGCAAGCGCCTGTCGGGCTGCAGTGGCATTTTTCAGGTCTACGCTCAGCCAGTAATAACTGGTGCGGCTCTGCGGCTCCAGTTTACTGAGAGGCTGAAAATGCAGGGAGCGCTGCAACAGGTTGGTGGTATCCGACTGGTGGGTGGGATCCTCCCAGGCATCGAAATAAGGGAGTAATTCAATGGGAAGCCCATCCAGTTTTGCTTCTGTGAGACTGAGCGTATCGGCCCTTCCCGCTACGGAAAACAGTAGCAGTAAGTACAGTACGAGGAGGGGCCGGGTTCTCAGGGTCATGGCTACAAAGATGCATTATTTACAATCACTATCTGATAAAATATGATCGTAAAATGAAGACCCTGGGGTCTATATTTCGGGAAGGCCAGGCGATTACTTTTGCATCAGACTATTGTTTCAAGATTTACATAGGAACCACACGATCAGGTATGGTTAGTAGTCCTCGTTCCCGGGGACTTTTTTTATTTGGGGGATAGCAGCAATGATTCCTCCCTGGCAACTTCCGCGGGCGTAAAAAGCATGGCCGTACACAGGCAGTTCTTGCATTGCTTCCCTTGAAGGATATTGTAATTCACACAACTTCGGCAGCCTTCCCAGACGGCTGCCGGTCTCTTTGAGATGCCTGATCCTCGCCCGATGGCGGATCTTTCTGTTTCCTCTGAAATGGCTGCTGCATAATGTTCATCTGTTGTTCCGGCAATCCTGATAATGACTCCTTCCGGGTCCATAGATGTTTATTTAACATGGCGGGTGAAGTCAGTGAATGAGTTCATAGCCACGTAAATTTCCAGGCTGGCCCTGGTGGGGATGCAGCCGGGTTCAAGTCCGGGCAAGGTTGATTTCAGTAATACCGGCGCTTCGTAACGGGTGATCATAATTAAGATTTGTACGTGAATAATGCCAAAAAGCAGGCCTGAAGAAGCCGGCCTAACCACAATCCACTCTCATGGCTCTTTAGCATGTTTCTGACATGCAAGCCGCATTGCATGCAGCCTTTCATTCCGGAAATCCATTTTCCATTTTGACAAAGTATTTTCTGCTTTGCAGCGGCAAATAGTAACGGTTCAAACAGCGCTGTTTACAATTTAACCGGATAAATCTGCGATCCACCCCAAATCTGTTTTCTCTTTGATGCATCCTTGTACATTTGCACCTGATATATTCTCACGATACACTATGTAATCACCCCTTACACAGTGTATGTCTTTCCTGTTATGGCGGAGATGCGCTGAAAATCCTGAAGAGTAAGCCCAAAGCGTTAACCCCAAACAATTCTTGCATGAAACGAGTAAAGAACGCATCATTACTGATGTTCTCTGCCTTGTGCATTCTTCTGCTGACAGCGGCTATCCCCGCCAGCAAACCCGAGCCCATTAAACCTGAAAGCCTTCAGAACGCTATCGCGGCATTGAAGGTGGCTTCTGCTGATGGCAACATTTCCTATAAGGAACTGAAAGCGATCGCTACTGAAGCAAAAGGATCAAAGCTGACCCTGAAAGAAAGGATCGGCCTGAAAGTATTTGGCAAAAAGATCACTTCCAAAACTGCAACTCCTTTTGAAGGAGGTGCCACCAAAGGTAAGAGCCAGCTGATCGCACTGATCCTCTGTTTCTTCCTCGGCTGTCTGGGTATTCACAGGTTCTACCTGGGTTACACATGGCAGGGCGTTGTACAGTTGCTCACCCTGGGTGGCTGCGGCGTTTGGGCTCTGATTGATTTTATCCGTATCATCATCGGCGACCTGCAACCGAAAATGGAAGATTACGAGACTACTTTGTAATCCATCTGCACAGTGAGGCTGATCTTTTGGGTCAGCCTCATTGAATTCTGCAGCAACTGCACCCCGAGTAAATGAAACACCCCTTCAACATGAAATTTCAGTTTTACTTTACCGTTTTCAAGCTGGCCATCATTGTACTGGTGCCTATCACACTGATGATACTGCCAGCCGATTTCTTCGATCACGGCCAGACCGTCTGCGCCAGCCAGATCTTCTTCGGCATCGAATGCCCGGCCTGTGGCCTTACACGTGGCTGCATGCACCTTATTCACTTTGAAGCAGAAGAAGCATTCGCTTACAATATATGGTCCTTTGTAGCCTTACCAGCTATTTCCCTTTACTGGTTATTCTGGGGCATCAAAGAATTCAAACGCTTCACAAAAATGCGCCGCCGGTTACTGACTGCTCCCCAGGTGTAGGAACTTGCGCCTTTCTCCTTATTTTTAGACCATGAGGGGAAAGTTGTTCCTGTTTTTTTTATTGCTGACCGCCAATCAGATGGTGGCGCAATCCCTCCATTTCCGTCATCTTACCACCGCCGAAGGTTTGCTCAGTGACCAGCGGCTCCGCCTGTCTGAAGACCTGCAGGGACGCATCTGGATCGCTTCCGATGAAGGCGTGAATGTATTCGATGGACAGGAACTCACCAGTTACAGCTACCCTGATAATTCAGGATTACAACATAATAACGTTACCAGTATTTTCTGCGACAGCCGGGGCACCATCTGGATCAGTCATAATAGCGGCATTCAGTACTTCCGGGCCGGTGATCAGCATTTCAGGACTGTCCGCCTGCCTGCCGCCATCAACAATGAAGGTTTGCTTTTTGGCGAAACTGCTGCCGGCATCCTGGTGGCCTCACGTAGCGGCTGCTTTATCATCGATTCAGGTTACCAGGCCCGCAGTTCCTCAAATCTGACCCGGATCATCGGGCAGAACCGTACTCCCATCTGCATGGAACAGGTGAATGCCAGTGAATGGTTATGGGGCTGCGCCGACAGTCTCCTCCTGATAAATGTGGCGGAAGAACGGGTAGTCCGCAGCTTCGCCTTTCCCAACGCCTGGGCCCTTTGCAAAGTGAAGGATGACCAATGGATGGTGGGAAGCTTTTCCCGGCAGGACCTGGCTTTATTGCAATTGAAAGATGGCTCGCTGGATTATATCAATCACTGGGCTGTCAATGACGG
>NZ_JBQCGW010000186.1:0-22025 GCF_051955275.1 Pseudobacter sp.
AAGAATGAATACAAAGAGCAGTAGCATGCTGAGTAAGATCTGCCAGACCACATACCTGTTCAACCGGTGCTCCACTGCTTCAGGAATATGAAAGATGTTGAATTTCCTCTCAACTGCTTCGCGCGCCGCAGGATCCACCAGGTCTGGTTTTCCGAAGATCAGTTTCACTTTGTTCCTGAAGCCTTCCGTACGTCGCACCGCATATATCAGCTCCGCAAAAAAATGTACATGCTGCCAGAGAAAGCTATAACTGTTCAGCGGTTTGGTCAGTCCGTATTTTATCTCCACATCATCTTCCTCTTTTTGAAAAGTGCCAAAGAGCTTGTCCCAGATAATGAATACATCTCCGTAATTTTTATCGAGGTACTGTTCATTGCTCGCGTGATGCACCCTGTGATGCGATGGCGTTACCAGGATGTATTCCAGTATACCGAGTTTGCCGATCAAACGGGTATGGATAAAAAACGGGTAGAGCCCATGCACCAGCAACAAGCTGGTGATCATCGATGCCGGGAAACCCAGCAGTGGCAAGCCTGCCCAGAAAAGGGTTCTCAGGAATGCCTGGAAAACAGTGATGCGTGCGCTGGTGGTATAATTGAAATCTTCACTCTGGTGATGCACCACATGTGCTGCCCAGAAAACATTCACTTCATGCGCCAGCCTGTGATACCAGTACCAGAGAAAGTCGGTGGCGAGTAACAACAGTATCCACATCAGCACCCCCGGTTGTATATGGAAGAGCCCGAAATTCTTATTCAGATAATCGTAGAAGAAGTAGAAGACGCCCACTACCCATACATCCAGCAAACGCTCTGCAATACCGATACTCACATTGGCTACGGAATTATTGAGATTGAAATAGGGAAGCTTCTTTTTTCTGGCGATCAGAAATTCAAGCGTCATGAACAATACAAAGAATGGTACAGCAAATGCCAGCAGGTTGAGATTCATACAATGGCTATTCGTTGGTTAATGCATCGGAAATATTTAGCTGTATGGTAGTATCAGTTGGAAGGCTTCGGCTCCAGTTTGATCACCTGTTTCTGCAGTGGCTGAGTGGTGGTCACTCTTTTCTTCTTGTAATTGGGATGTTCGATCACCAGCGTTACCGGCAGCTGCTGCCAGGTGGTGATACTGAACTGTCCGTTCTTGTCCGTCAGCCCTTCTTCCTCACCGGAAACGATATATACATAAGCATTCTCGATGCGCTGGCCAGTGTCCTGGTGCAGGATCTGTCCGCTGATCTTTTCGGGTTTGCCCGGATAGATTTCCGTGGTGCTGAAGATCAGCGCGGGAAAGGCTATCAGCCATGGATACGCAGGTGTTGATTTCATACTGTCTGTTATTGTTGCTTGCTAATGACAGCACAATATTAGTCTGAAATAATTAGTCTACCAAATTAGTAGACTAATTATTCTGTGTCAATTTTACGATGTCTCCGTCTGAATGAGTTTTCCACCATATTCAGATCAGGCACAGAGTTTGCCTTTTACAGGTGGAACTTCATTCTTCGTCATAAAAAAGCTTACTATGAAACTGTCAAAACTGTATGGTTTTGGAGCGGTCACTGTATTGGCTTCCCTGGTCTTTTACGCCTGCTCCAAGAATGATTCCTCAGAAAAGGCGCTGCCTCCAGGCTCCCAGCAGGTCAGCCTCTACCTCACCGATGATCCCGGTTTTTTTGATAATGTTCATGTAGATATAAGATCAGTGAAAGTGCTGATAGATACCTGTTCCAAAGATAACAGGGTGGAAGACAATGATCATGATCATCACGATTGGGACGATGATGACGATGATAATAAATGCGTCAACTGGCAGACCCTGGATATCAAGCCGGGTGTGTATGACCTGCTCACCCTCCGCAATGGTACGGATACGCTCCTGGCGAATGGCATCATTCCTCAGGGCAAAATCCGGCTCATCAAGATCGAACTGGGTAATAATAATTCGCTGGTGAAAGACAGCACTGAGTATCCGCTGAAACTTTTCCCCGGTTTATCCTCCTCCATCATCATCAAAGTGAAGGGGGGCGACTGGGATGAATACCAGCCGGACCGCTTCCGTCTCTGGCTTGATTTTGATGTGACCCGTTCTGTGATCCGCGTGCGCGACGGTGTGTTCTATCTCAAGCCAGTGATCCACCTCTTCACCGTCAAAGCAACGGGTGCAGTGGCAGGCAGGATCGAACCCCGGGACGCATGGCCTGTGATCAGCGTGTTCAATGGCTCGGACACCGCTTATGCACTGCCATTCAGGAACGGCCTCTGGAAGGCCCGTGGCCTCAAATCAGGTACCTATTCGATATTCGTGAATGCAAGCAACGGGTATAAAGACACTACCATCACCGGCGTGGAAGTAAGGGCCGGTAAAGAAACGGTGGTGGACAGAATATCCCTGCATAAATAAACTGATTCACTCGAACTCCAGCTCAGTTAAATCAGCAAGAGGCTGCCAAATGGCGGCCTCTTTGTTTCACTGAATGATTTCTATCATGCCGAAGGCCGGGCTACTTTCGTACCTTTGGCCCACATTCTATTCTATGCTCATTTACAAAGAGTTTACATTCGACTCCGCCCATTGGCTCCCAAATGTACCAGACGGACATAAATGCAAGGAAATGCATGGTCACACCTATCGTCTCCGTGTATGGATCGAAGGCAAGCCGGATCCCGAACTGGGATGGGTAATGGATTTTGCGGTGCTGAAAAAGATCATTAAACCTGTGGTGGGCACCCTGGATCACAAATGCCTCAATCATATCCCCGGCCTCTCCAATCCCACCTGCGAACTGATCGCAGTATGGATCTGGGACCAGCTCAAGCCTTCCATTCCCGCCATGAAGCGGCTGGAACTGCATGAAACACCCACCTCCGGCGTTGTGTACGAAGGAGAATAACCGTCTGTTCTAAAAAGAGATCAGGCCTGGTGGTGTTTGAAGAAATGGTCGAGGCTCATGCGCCCGCCACCTTCCACCAGGAAGAAGATCAGCAACAGGAAGATCACCACCGTGAGCGGGAACATAGAACCAGCCGCGAAAATGCCCTGTTGTGTTGTAATGAAGATCAAAGCTCCCAGCAGGATCGGAAGCTGTAAAGCCACTGCCAGCCTTGTAAACAGGCCAACAATGATCAGTACGCCGCCCAGCAGGTGGGCCCAGGTGACAATGATGGATATGGCATCATTGTGGGCGGCCAGCCTGGTGTTCTGCAGCAATACATCCAATTGAGTGGAATTGATCATGAAAGTATATCCCTTGATAAAGAGACAAAGTCCCAGAGCAACCCGTACGACAACCAGCCAGCGCGGGTTATGCGTAATGCTCCAGTTATGGATTTGTTGAAGCGTACCCATGGCAGTATATTTTAAAGAACAGTTGAAATAATTATGCCATATAAAGTTACGCTTCCCCATATCCCTTTTTACATTAAAAATTTGCATGTAAAATATTTTTGATGCTGGCACGTTTTTTTGTTCAATAGCGCTGATCTTTGCGTGCATTTTTCACTCAAACAACGAAAGTCAGCGTACTCCGACCGTTCAAAACATCAATAACTTATGAAAAGACAAAACCGGATTCTGGCCCAGGTGGCCTTCTCCACGTCCCTTATCTCAGCTCTCACAATCTTTGGCTGTAAACCAGGCACCAGGGGCGTAGCCGCAGAAGTGCAGTCGGTTCCGGTAACCAAGTCAGACACTGATACCGTTAAAGCCCCGGAACCTCCCGCAACCGCCACCACGCTGGATACAGCCCTCTACAATGCCAAATCACTCTACATGGCCAATGGAGATACCACCGGAAGATGGCCCGTAAAAGCCGACTACCCGCTGCCAGGAGCCATTCTTCCTTTCAAGCGCGTACTCGCCTTCTACGGAAACCTTTACTCCACCAAAATGGGTATACTGGGTGAACTCCCCGAAAAGGAAATGCTGGCCAAGCTGCAGGAAGAAGTTAAGAACTGGCATGCCGCCGACACCACCATGGAAGTGGTCCCGGCCCTTCACTATATCGCCGTGACTGCCCAGGGCAGCGCAGGCGCTGATGGCAAATACCGCCTCCGCATGAGTCACGGACAGATCGATAAGATCCTTGCCATGGCCGAAAAGATAAATGCGCTCGTTTTCATCGATATCCAGGTAGGTTTCAGCAACCTGCAGGCTGAAGTGCCCCTGCTGGAAAAATACCTGAAGATGCCGCATGTACACCTCGGTATCGATCCTGAATTCTCCATGAAAACAGGAAAAAAACCAGGCTCTGTTATCGGAACCTTCGATGCCGCTGATATCAATTACACTACCGAGTACCTCGCCAAACTGGTAAAGGAAAATAACCTGCCTCCGAAAATGCTGGTGGTTCACCGTTTCACAAGGCCGATGGTGACTAATTACAAAAACATTAAACTGCGTCCCGAGACCCAGATCATCATGGACATGGACGGATGGGGAGCACAGGCCCGCAAGATCAGCACATACCGCTCGTTTATTTACCCGGAGCCGGTGCAGTACACAGGGTTTAAGCTTTTTTATAAGAACGATTTCAGGGAGAAGGGAAGCAGGATCATGACGCCGGCGGAAGTGCTGAAGTTGAAGCCGCAGCCGGTGTATATTCAATACCAGTAATTGTTGATTTATATTTTTTGAGCCGTTTGGGGAATCCTGAACGGCTTTTTCTTTTTATGGCTTTTGTGTGGCTCAGGGGGGATATGAAAATTCGGCTGTAAAACATACCCACACCTTTTACTGGTACTATTGTACATTCAGGGGAGTGTCGGGGCTGCAGTGCAGGGCCGGGCAGGAGGATCGTATGTTTTCCCGACCGGGCACCATATGACCTAAGCGCCCGCGGCCAAAAGAATCCCCAAACCTAAACCACTTATTGCACCTTTCTTTCCAACCATTTCCTCCGGAACTCATTAGCTTTCTCATTTGCCGTCACTGCAAGAGATGGGCTCTCCGCAGTAATGATCTTTGTGCTGATCTTGCTGCCGCGATGTTCATATTCAATACTGAGCTGGTCTCCGGGCTTGTGGGCTTTAAGAACTTCGGCGAGATCGGTCTGCTTTTTCAGGGGCTTGCCGGAAATGGAGATCAGCTGGTCGTCGATATCAAGGCCGGCATTGTAAAGTGGCGTGCCGATAACTGTGTTGCTGCCGATGGTAAGAGTGTTGCCTTCCTTCCATTGCACATTGCCGATCCAGGCCTTGCCTTCGTTGGCGCGTTTGAGGCTGAGGCCGGCTTTTTCCAGCAGTGGTGCATAATCCAGGGGCTCGTGGCCGTTGATGTATTTGGAGAAGAAACCGGTGGCGAATTGTTTGCTGCCGGTTACCTGTGTTAGAAGCTGTTCAAGATTGTCGACGGTGTAGGGGATGCCCGTTTTGCCGTATTTCTTCCAGGCGGCAGTCATATAGTGGTCGAGTGTGAGGTTGAACTGCGCGCGAAGCTGGAGGTCAAGGGCAAGCGCGATAGCGCCTCCATAGGGATAGTAAGAAGTGTACATATTGATGTAGTTGCTCTTGTCGATGGCAACGCCTGCATCCACGAAAACCGCATGGCGGCTCACTTCTACGGGAGAGTAGCGCCGGGCGCCCTGTCCATTGACCTTGGTATTGATGAGGCCGGTGATCACATCGAGGTATTCTTCTTCAGTTTGTCCGCCTGCGCGTTCGGTGAGCAGGTCGCCGTAATACTGGGTGAAGCCTTCGGCAAACCAGAGTTCGTTGCTCATATTGCTTTTTTCGAAGTTGAAGGGCTCGAGTGTTTTTGGGCGGATGCGTTCTACGTTCCAGCAATGGAAGAATTCATGGGCAAATACATCCAACATCCAGTTGGCGCCATCGAAGGGGGCGGGGATATGGATCACGGTAGAGTTTCTGTGTTCCATGCCATCGCCTTTCACATAGGGGTTGATGGCTGTGATGAAGGTGTAGGTGCCGAAATCGAAGTCTGGCACTTCGCCGTAAACGGCCTGGGCCTGTTCGGTGATGGTTTTCACTTTGTTGGTGAAGGCGGTGAGCATGCTGTCGGAGGATGTCCCTTCAAAGGCGAAGCGGATCTTGTATGATTTGCCGGAGGGGTTGGTGAGTGTCCATTCCTTCCAGGTGAGGTTGCCTATTTTGGTTGGACTGTCCATCAGGTACTGAAGCCCCGGTGCTGTGAAAAGCGTGGAGTCGGCGGTGGGCTTGAGTTGTGTGGCGATGGTCCAGTTGCGGTCTGCAGGGATATTGAATTTTATATCGATGGGGGCTCTATCGTAGCCTTTGATCCACATGAATGCGGCGGGCATGTTCAGGTGGATGCTGGCGGCATCGATCCCTGCGTAAGTACCGTCAGGGTGGTTGGCATAGAGTGTATATTCAAGACGGACGAAGCCCCCGTGGTTGTTCACTTCATACACATCACCATCGGTGCGGATAACGGTGAGGGCTTTGTTGTTTTTGCCGAAAGCTTTTACATCATAAACGTTCTTCCCGAATTCATGGGTGGCGTAACGGCCGGGAGAGGAGCGGCTCATGCGGAATACGGCGGTTTTGGTACTGATGCCGGAAGCGGTAAGACTGACCTGCGCTTCGTGATGGGCCATATTGGGGAAGGAAACGTTGTAGCTGAGCTTCTGTGCCTGCGTTACCGTTGCCAGCAGCAGGAACAGGAATAAGGAGGTAGAATTCTTCATGATGGGTCTCTGTTAATGGACCACAATATAATCAAAATGTGCAGGGAAGGAAGGGGACTTAATGATGGATGAGTTTGCGGATGATCATATAGCCGAAGATCACCACCAGCAGGATGAGAATGATGGCAACGTAGACCCATGGCGCATCCTGGATCCTGCGTTTTTCGCGCAGGTTCTTCTTTTTCTGGATATAACCGTTGAGGTCTTTATTGAGCTGGTCAACGTAGGTGTCTATCTTTGTTTTACCACTGACCTGCATGAGACCTTCGATGGCTTCGTTCTCGAAATCGTTTTCCAGCATCCACACTTCCACCTCGTGCTTATCCTGGCCGGACAGTTTGCCCGCGAGGTAGTCCATCAACTTCTGGTTGTCGATGTCCTTGTTGGAATTCGATAATATGTTTAACAGGTTGTGGTTCATTGTTTGAGTTTCCTTTCCATCGATATTTTCAGGTTGCGCTTCCCATTCTGGATATAGCTTTTTACCTGCATCAAGGTAAACCCTGTTTCTTCGGCAATGTCCTGGTAAGACTTTTTGTCGAGATAAAACAAAGTTACGCAGACTTTCTGCTCTTTGCTGAGTTCTTCCAGGGATTCGGTCATCAATTCCAGCTGATGGTCTTTTTCCAGGTGGCCCTGCATGCTGCTGTCTTCAGCGGGCGTGGCCACCATGCTGTCTTTTATCTCGGTGGTACGGCTGGTTCTGGCGCGCAGTTTCATGAGGCAGTAGTTCTTGGCCACCATGTAGAGCCAGGATTTGAAATATTCCACCTTGTATTTCGGCAGTTCCTGGATCACTTTGAGGAATACCTGCTGAACCCCGTCGCGCGCTTCTTCTTCATTTTTGAGGTACTTCATGCATACCCCGAAGAGGAGCATGGTGTACCTTTGGAGGAGTAGTCCCAGCCAATAGTTGTTCCGCTCGGCGTAATATTTGCCGAGTAATTCCTGGTCTGTGATATGTGCGTATTGGTCCTGGTTCACCGTGTGAAAATTAGCTAATTTCCCTGATAAGATGCATAATGAATAAAAATACATAACGGAGAACTGCAGTCGTTCGCCTCCCGGCGAGTGACTGGGAACACCCTGATCTTTTTTCTTTAGCTTAGTAAAAAATACGGATTATGCAATATGCTGTTTGTACGGTACCGGTATCACCGCTTCGCGCAACCGATAGTCATCGCAGTGAAATGGTGAGCCAGTTGTTGCTGGGTGAATGCGGGCAGGTGCTGGAGGAGAGTAAAGACTTCATCAAACTGAGAACAGTGTATGATGAATACGAAGGATGGGCGCAGCGCAGCCAGGTGGAGTTGCTGGCGGCATTGCCGGGAGACCAGGAGAGTAAGGTATTGATCGGTGATTATACGGATCGTGTACTGATCAATGGGGTGGAGGCGCATGTTCCCATGGGTACGGCGGTGATCGCGCCGGCGGGAGAGGAGCTGCAACTGGGGCATTACAGGATCCGTTACCAGCTTGCCAGTCCGTGGCATGCGGGTACGGCGGTGGCTTCCGCGGATGCTATCACGGCCAGGGCTATGCGCTACATGAATGTTCCTTATTTATGGGGAGGCCGGTCTGCGTTCGGGATCGATTGCAGCGGGTTTACACAATCTGTTTTCAGGTTCTTCAATTATAAACTGTTGCGGGATGCTTACCTGCAGGCAACGCAGGGGGAAGCGATCGGGTTTTTGCAGGAAGCTGTATGTGGGGATCTGGCATTCTTTGATAACGATGAAGGACGGATCACGCATGTGGGCATCATGCTGAATGCGGAGCAGGTGATCCATGCATCAGGTAAGGTACGGATAGACAGGATCGATAATGCCGGTATTGTACATACGGAAACGGGTATGCGAACGCACAAGCTGCGGATGGTGCGGAGGTATTTCGGTAAGATCTAGAAGAGGGACTTCACCCAGCGGATGATCAGGAGGTCCCAGCCGAAGAGTTTGAAAGCGGTATAAAGCATGATGGTGCCGAAGATCTTTTTGAGAAGTTCCTTATCGATCTTCACGGCCATGGAGCTGCCGAGATAACCGCCGATGGCGAACCCGCAGGCAAGCATCAGTATTACGGCGATATCGATAGGAGTGCCCATTTTCTGGCACTCCGTATAATATTTATAAAAAGCCAGCGCTGCCACAGGCAGGGTCAGTACACCCAGTGAGGTGCCCTGAGCCTGGTGCTGTGAAAAATGCATGAAGAATGCCAGCGCCGGTACCATGATCACGCCTCCTCCCACACCGATCAATCCACTGAGAATACCGGCCGCCAGTCCGATCAGCACAAGGGTGATGATTTGCTGGGTTGCCATATTTCTGGTTTGTAGATTCAACCAGTGGAAGTTAGCGCATCATTGGCTATTTGCGAAAATGTTCTTTGTAGGAATCAACGGCTTCCTGGATCACTTTGAGGGCGGTGGATTTGTCGCCGAACTCTTCCACGATCACTTTTTTGTTTTCCAGTCTTTTATACTCTTCAAAGAAGTGGCGGAGTTCACTGAAGAAGTGCGGGGGCAGTTCTTCCATATTGTTGTAGTGGTTAACGCCGGGATCGTTGGCAGCTACTGCAATGATCTTGTCATCACCATCGCCATTGTCGATCATCTGCATTACGCCTACCACTTTGGCTTCCATGATACAGAGGGCCTGTACGGGCAGTGAAGTGATCACCAGGATGTCCAGGGGATCCTTATCGTCGCCATATGTCTGGGGAATGAATCCGTAGTTACAGGGATAATAGAAAGAGGAGTAGATCACACGGTCCAGTTTCAGGAGGCCGCTGTCTTTATCGATCTCATATTTAGCTCTCGAGCCTTGTGGGATCTCGATCACTGCATTTACTACACGGGGGGCATTGTCTCCATAAGGAACGCCATGCCATGGATGGGAAACAGTTAACATACTTCTTCTTGTTATTCTTCTTCGTTTAATAATACGCCGCTTTTCCGCGGCCGGATATTTTCATATGCAGCAAACGTAGAGTTGGTGGTATAACCACGGCAAAGCCGTTGATCAGCAGGAGATGGGATTCAGCCGGTAAATAGGATCAGTTGGCTCAGTGTTTCAGGCCATGTACTTGTTTGAAGTCTACCAGCCATTCTCCGCTCACTCTTACTACAGACAGCACGGTGGTATCTTTTTCTTTGTAGCTGTTGGTATAAGTGTAGTTCACCAGGGAGTCGTTCACCGCTTCGATGCTTACAGGTCTGATCTGGGCATCCCTGTACTGGCGGCGTTCATCGCTGTTGAGCTTGTCATAGTGCTTTTGCTTCCAGGTACTGAGCAGGTCCAGGTTGGCGGAATCCTTCAGAATGTAGAATTTGGCTTTTTTCAGGTCTCCGTCGAGGGAGGCGCGGATGAACTCACGGCCTGCGTCCTGTGCGTCGGTGGCCTTGGTATAGCCTGTTTCCTGGTTGCAGGACCAGGTCAGGATAGCCAATACTGGTAGTAAAAGATATTTCATAAGGCACAAAAATAGCGCTTGTAGCTGAATAGGCGAAAAGCGGGGCATAAAAAAGCCCGCAGGCTGTCGGCTGGAGGGCCTGGCCTGCGGGCAGATATGGGGTTTTACCCAGTAGGTTAATTAATCTGAATTTTTTTCGTCCAGCCTGTGGCGCTGCTGGCGCCAGTTGGTAGACTGTTCCGGGTTTTGCTCCGCTTCCAGGTTGTAAGCCTTGATGATGGCTTTTACCAGGCGGTGGCGCACCACGTCTTCCTCATCGAGTTCAATATGGCCGATGCCATCCACATTCTTCAGGATGCGTACGGCTTTTTCAAGGCCGCTGCGCTGATTCTTGGGAAGGTCCACCTGTGTCATATCCCCCGTGATAATGGCCTTTGCATTGGCCCCGATACGCGTCAGGAACATCTTGAGCTGCAGGTCAGTGGCATTCTGGGCTTCATCCAGGATGATGAAGGCATGGTCCAGTGTACGGCCACGCATATAAGCCAGCGGCGCGATCTCTATCACGCGGGTGCTCATATAGTAGCCAAGTTTGTCTGCAGGGATCATGTCGTCCAGCGCATCGTACAGCGGACGCAGGTAGGGATCGATCTTCTCTTTCAGGTCGCCGGGCAGGAAGCCGAGGCTTTCTCCTGCTTCTACAGCTGGTCTGGTAAGGATGATCTTTTTCACCTGCTTGTTCTTAAGCGCTCTTACAGCCATGGCAACGGCGGTATAGGTTTTACCTGTACCGGCAGGGCCTATCGCAAACACGATATCATTGCGTTCCGCCTGCTGAACCAGCCTTTTCTGGTTGGCAGTGCGTGCGCGTACCGTTTTGCCATTGGGACCGAACACGAGCACATCATTCGGATTGCGATCAATGAAATGATCCACCGTTTCTGCGTCGTCACCACCAAGGACCTGTTCCAGATAATTTTCGCTGATGTGGCCATTGCGTTCCAGGTACTGAACAATAAGTTCAATCTTTTCTTTCGCAGTTCCCACTTGCTCAGGCGAGCCGCTTAATTTCAGCTGAGTACCCCGGGAGAGAATTTTTAACAGGGGGAATTTTTTCTTGAGAATATCCAGTTTGCCATTGTTAACACCAAAGAACTCGATAGGGTTAACGGTTTCAAGGTTGATAATTGTGTCTGTCAAGCGCATCAGATTTAGGTTCACAATAGTGGTACCTTGCGATACTCACCAACTCCATCGTACTATTCCAAATATAATTTTTAGAACAGGTTCATTACAAATTTACATATTAACAGTTTGGGGATAATCAGGCGGTTGATTCATTTTGCGTTAATTTATTTACTTTTAAAGACCTAACATTATTACGTATGAAACTGCGCTCTTTATCACTCGTATTAGCCATGACAGTTGCGGTGTGCTTTGCAAATGCCCAGTCTGCAAAACCTGCATCCGACATTCTCAATGCTGCGTACAAAACCGCGGCCAAAGAGAAGAAAAACGTATTCGTGATCTTTCACGCAAGCTGGTGCGGCTGGTGTCATAAAATGGACACGGCCATGAACGACCAGTCAGTAAAAGCATTTTTTGATAAGAGCTATGTGGTGGAGCACCTCACGGTAAAAGAAGCGCCCGCCAAAAAAGCCGACGAAAATCCCGGTGCCGATGAGCTGCTGAAGAAATACCACGCAGCAGACCAGGGAATTCCATTCTGGATCATCCTGGACCCCAAAGGAAACTTACTGGCGGATTCCCAGGAACGTCCTGACGGCGCCAGTCTCCAAACAACTGGTCAGAATATCGGATGCCCTGCCACGGAAAAAGAAGTGGCTTATTTCATCAAGCTGTTGAAGCAGACCTCCTCACTGAAGGAAGATGAACTGAAACTGATTGCAGAGAGGTTCAGGAAGAATGACCGCGCCGGTCACTGATAAGACAAATAAAATGAGTAAAGAGTTGTACCACTGGTACAGCTCTTTTTTTATTTCGCAGCGCCCGGTCGCTCGCGTCCCCGCGAGTGACTTTTATTTCAGTCGCCTCCCGGCGACGCGTGGTTCGCCGGAGGCGAACAAATAGCAGTAACTCGCCGGAGGCGAGCTACTGGCACACCCTGTTACTTCCGGTACACCCAGTACATTACAGTCTGTCCTGCTTATCCTGTTTGAGTGACCGTATCATTTGTCCGTAATCGAATTTTTTGCTGAGCGCTATCACAGATTGTGTGATGCGTTTTGTTCTGGTAGGCTCTGTTTTGGCGCTTTCGATCCATTTGCTCCAGTAAGCCTGGTGGGAGGGAGGCATGGTATTGAAATGAGCTTTGGCTGCCGGCTCATCTTCCAGACAGTCAAGCAGTTCCTGGTTGATCTTGTATGGTACTTTGTCGAGGCTCAGCTGTACTTCCAGTTTGGCGCCTTTCTGCTTGCCTGTGGCTTTGCGCATCTCACCGTTGACAGGCAGAATATAAGCACCACCGCCCATAGGAATAAGAGATACACCCTTGATGGGGTGTTTATCTAGCTTGCCTTTTACTCTAAAGGATTTTTTTGTGCCGGGAGAAAGTTGCTGGGCGATAGCTTCCGGGATGCTGATATAGCTCCAGCCTGTTTTATCGCCCATCTCCTCAAACTTCAGTATGGTTGCAGTAAATCGGACCATAAATAATTTATGGCATAAACTTACCTGTTTTTAGCTGAAATGCGAAGCGGTAGGATTCTGCAGTTCGTCCTCGATCAATTCATGGAGACGTTTCTCATTGTCCCAGATCCAACGGGGAAGCGCCTGTTCCATGATCTTCCAGTTAGCATCTTCTTTCTGCATACGGAAGAGGATGCGATTGCCCCTGTCATCTACAACATCTACAGTGAATATTCCTTCCTGCTGACCGCCGAGTTTACGGAAATTGAATTCTCTAAGGCGACCTTCGGCCTTCAGCAGTTTGGTGAACTGAATATTCTTTACAAAATGAATGCGCATATACGATTATTAATAATTGCTTTTCTATCAATTCCTGTGCTACAATTGACAGTAACAGTTAATTGTTCCAAAAAAATATTGGACCGTGGGTTATCTCCGGTTAAAAGGGAAGAAGGGTTAGAACTTTAACTGGATAAAGGGTTAGCTGTGCAAGATAAGGGATTTCATGTATTCCGTTACTGCTGGTGGATAACAAAAAAGCCCGGCTGGTGCCGGGCTTTGTATATACATTGAATCGTGTATCCTAGTACCTGTAATGTTCTGGTTTGTAAGGACCAGCCTTGGGAATACCGAGGTATTCAGCCTGTTCTGTGGTCAGTTCATCCAGTTCAACACTGATCTTGGCCAGGTGAAGGCGGGCAACTTTCTCATCCAGGTGTTTTGGTAACACATACACTTTGTTCTCGTAGGCGCTGCTGTTGGTCCACAGTTCCAGTTGAGCCAGTGTCTGGTTGGTGAAAGAATTACTCATTACAAAGCTGGGGTGGCCTGTAGCGCAACCCAGGTTAACGAGGCGGCCTTCAGCCAGGATGATCACATCCTTACCTTCGATATTGTAGAGGTCAACCTGTGGCTTGATGGTATCCTTGGTGTTGCCATAGTTGTTGTTCAGCCAGGAGATATCGATCTCGATATCGAAGTGACCGATATTACAAACGATGGCTTTATCCTTCATGGCGCGGAAATGCTTTTCAGTGATCAGGTCGCGGCAACCGGAAGCAGTAACAATGATGTCAGCTTCTTTCACGGCGTCGATCATCTTCTTCACTTCGAAACCATCCATAGCAGCCTGGAGGGCGCAGATAGGATCGATCTCAGTTACGATCACGCGGCAGCCTGCGCCTGCGAGGGAGGCAGCAGAACCTTTACCCACATCACCGTATCCACCAACAACAGCCACTTTACCGGCCAGCATGATATCGGTAGCGCGGCGGATTGAATCCACCAGGCTCTCTTTACAGCCGTATTTATTGTCGAATTTGGATTTGGTAACAGAGTCGTTCACGTTGATAACCGGGATCGGCAGTGTGCCATTAGCCATTCTTTAATACAGACGGTGAACACCTGTGGTGGTTTCTTCGCTGAGTCCTTTGATATGCTGAACCAGCTCAGGGTATTTATCGAAAACGATATTGGTGAGGTCACCGCCATCGTCGAGGATCATGTTCAGGGGGCGTTCTGCAGAACCGAAGAACAGGGTCTGCTCGATGCACCAGTCAGCTTCTTCCTGCGTCTGCCCTTTCCAGGCAAATACACCGATACCGGCAGCAGCAATAGCAGCAGCAGCGTGATCTTGTGTAGAGAAGATATTGCAGGAGCTCCATTTCACTTCCGCACCGAGTGCAGTCAGCGTTTCTATCAATACGGCAGTCTGGATGGTCATGTGCAGGCAACCCGCAACACGCGCACCTTTCAGTGGCTGGCTTGCGCCGTATTCTTTTCTCAGGGACATAAGACCAGGCATCTCTGCTTCAGCAAGACGGATCTCTTTACGGCCCCACTCAGCAAGGCTGATATCTTTTACTTTATAAGGTAAAGAAAAGTCAATGGTTGACTTTGAAATTGTAGACATATGAATGTTTTGATTTTCGAACGCGAAATTACATTATTGTTTGGAGATATCCGCAACGGACTTCTTCTCAAGGATCTTCAGCGTGGCGTCCCGGACGGTGATCATCATGTCATGAAGGCCGCACTGCTTCTCGTCGCAGTTCTTGCAGCGCTCATAAAAATAAAGACTTACGCAGGGAAGCATGGCAATGGGACCGTCTATCAGACGCATCACTTTTGCCATGGAGATATCTTTTGGGGCCACTTTGAAAAAATAGCCGCCACCCTTGCCCTTTTTACTGTCCAGTATGTCCGCCTTCTTGAGTTCTAACAGGATATTTTCCAGGAACTTGAGGGGGATCTTCTTCTTCTTGGCTATTTCGGCGATGAGCACAGGCTGGTTGTCTTTCCTTTCAGCCATGTACATCAATGCTTTAAAAGCATATTGTGCTTTCTTCGATAACATTTGGGTCTGATTTCGAGGCGAGAAAGATAGAATAATTTTCTGAATGCTGATAAGTCAGATCAATTTATGCCCGTAAGCATACTTGATCAGCCCTATCACGCTGTTTGTTTGGGTTTTGCGGAAGATATTCTTCCGGTGGGTTTCCACTGTCCGTTCACTGATGAACAGGGCCTCCGCAATCTGTCTGTTGGTCAGTTCTTTCTCAATCAGCCGCAGCACATCCAATTCCCGGCGGGTCAGCCGTATCGCTGCTGTGCTTTTCTCCGCTTCGTGCTTTTTCATAATCTTATTGGTTATTTATACAATGGCATACCACCGTCCTTTACGGGCAGTAATCTGATCTTATCAGTCATACAGGTCAATACCTGCCCTTACGGGCCGTACCTGTAAAAGACGATAACTTGTAATTTCTGGTTGCGGATAAAATTCTAATGCAGTGAACCGGTTGGGAACAGGGGCGGGCTTCAGATCCCCAGCACATCACTCATTGAAAAAATGCCTTTCCTCGTATGAAGGAACTCGGCGGCCAGCACAGCGCCGGTAGCAAAGCCCTGGCGGTTATGAGCCGTATGTTTGATCTCGATGTCGTCGATGGCTGAAGTGTAAGTGATCACATGTGTACCCGGAGCAGGATCTTCGCGCTCGCTCAGGATCACCAGTTCATTCTGAAGCTGACTGCTGTGATTCACCCATTTATCTTTCCTGCCATTCTTTTCAAGGATCTGCTCAGCCAGCGTAATAGCGGTGCCGCTTGGAGCATCTTTCTTTTGAGTATGGTGGATCTCCGTCATCTGAACATCATACTCGGAATGTGATGTCATCAGGGACGCAAGTTTTTTATTGAGCGCAAAGAATATATTAACGCCCACACTGAAGTTGCTGGCATAAAGGAGGGAGCCATTCTTTTGCGTGCAATAAGCTTTGGCTTCCTCGTACCTGTTCAGCCAGCCTGTAGAACCGCTTACCACAGGTACGCCGGCATCGAAGCAGCGGATGATATTTTCAAAAGCACTTTCAGGACCGGTGAACTCTATTGCCACATCAGCCTTGCGGATATTTTCGATGGTATTGTCTTCAAGGTTCTCGATGGATACCTTCAACACAACTTCATGTCCGCGCTGTATAGCAATGGCTTCGATAGCCTGTCCCATTTTACCGTAACCGATAAGTGCAATTTTCATAAATAACTGTTCAGACTGAGGTTGATTTTTAGCGGAGCGAAGGTAAAGTTTTTGCGCGACTATTTGATCCCAATGTAAATACAAAACTCACCCCGGCTATATTCCCGGGCAGTACGGTGGGCGAAATACGCAGGGAAATATCATCGCTCACGTCGAAGTCACGCAGGTGGGCATCTACCGTAGCGTCAACGATATTGAGCCCCCAGAGTACAAGGCCGAACAGGATGGAGTAATCCATATTCCTCCGGAACTCACTCCGGTAATTGAGCAGGGAAGTGGTCTGGCTATTCCGCACCAGTGGTTGTAACTGCTGATGCACTTTGGCCAGTATATCCGGATTGTTCTGATTGCCTTCGGCCACTACCGTGAGTGCATAACGGGTACGGTCATACCAGTTCTTATTGTAGATGAACAAACCGATGGGAACACCTACTGCTGCCCATGCGAGCGGCACCTTCCAGTATTTCTTATTGTAGAACTGACCCCATCCGGGAAAGATGGCGGAGCGGATAGCTGCTTTACGCGGGCTGTGTTTTTTAGTAGTGTCTTTTTTTACGATCGCGATGGAGTCTGCTTTGATGCCGGATACCGGTGCAACAGGAGCCACCGGTACGGGAACCGTATCGTAATAGTAAATGACCACTATCTCTTCCGCATTGTACAGCTCATGCGAATGATGCACCCGGTATACAGGTTCTTCCAAAGGAAGCACCGGACTCACTGCTTTCGCATTTGCCAAAGCAGAGCACATCAATAACAGGAGTATTGCGGAAACAGAACGTATCATCGAAAACAAACTTAGTTGGCAGTAACACCAATCTGGTCCAGGATCTTGTTCAGGTCCTGGATGGAGTAATACTCGATCGAGATCAGGCCATTGCCTTTTTTGCTGTGATTGAGTTTTACCTTGGTGCTGAAATGCGACGCTAAATTATCTTCAATTTTTTTATAGGCCGGTGGGAGAGAGGCTTTTACCGAAGATTTAACAGGCTGATTCCCTTTGTACATCTTACGTACAAGCTCTTCAGTCTGACGAACGGAAAGACCATTGGTCTTGATCTCATTGAAGATGAAGAGCTGTGTTTCCACTGTATCCACATTGATCAGTGCACGGGCATGGCCCATGCTGATAACGCCGGTACGCACCGCTACCTGGATGTCTGGCGGAAGTTTCAGCAAACGGATATAGTTGGCTACAGTACTTCTTTCTTTACCCATCCTTTCAGCTACCTGCTCCTGCGTGTGGTTGAGTTCTTCCATCATGCGTTTGTAGCTCAGCGCAATTTCCATGGCGTTCAGGTCTTCACGCTGCAGGTTTTCCAGCAGGGCCAGTTCCAGCAGTTCCTGGTCATTGGCCTGACGGATATAGGCAGGCACATCTTTCAGGCCCGCGATCTTGGAAGCCCTCCATCTGCGTTCACCGGAGATCAGGCGGTACTTGCCGCCGGGCAGTCCGGATACCGTGATGGGTTGCACCAGGTCGTGCAGTTTAATGGATGCGGCCAGTTCATTGAGCGCAGTTTCATCGAAATCCCTACGCGGCTGTTTGGGGTTGGGCTCGATATCCGTTACGGCGATCCTTTGCATGGTAGTGACCTGCTCTACAACTGAACCCTTCAACTGACCGGTGCCGGTCTTCAAATCCGAGTCAATGCTCTGCAAAAGGGAACGGATGCCCTTACCTAACAATTCCTTATTATCCTTATTTGACTTGCTCATGAACTGTATTCGTTTACAGATGGTGGTTATTGATACTAATGGCTGCTACTCGAGGATCCTTTCTTCCTGACTGATCTTCGTCATATTGTTCTTCTGCAGGATCTCCTTGGCGAGATTGAGATAATTGATGGCTCCCTTGCTCTGTCCGTCGTACAATATCACCGGTTTGCCCACACTGGGCGCCTCGCTGATACGTGTATTACGGTGGATGATGGTGCTGAACACCATTTCGTCGAAGTGCTTGCGCACTTCATTCACTACCTGGTTGCAGAGGCGGAGACGGCCATCATACATGGTCATCAGGATGCCTTCGATCACCAGGGCGGTGTTGAGGCGGCTCTGAACGATCTTGATGGTATTGAGCAATTTGCCCAATCCTTCAAGGGCGAAGAATTCCGTCTGCACCGGAACGATCACACTGTCGGCTGCCACCAGGGCATTCACCGTGATCAGACCCAGTGAAGGGGAACAATCTATTATGATGAAATCATACTCGTTTTTAACGGCTTCCAGGATACCCTTGAGCACGCTTTCCCGGTTGGGATAGTTGATCATTTCGATCTCCGCACCCACCAGGTCGATATGTGAAGGGATCACATCCAGGTTGGGGATCTCGGACTTCAGCACCACATCCCTGGCTGAAGTGCCATTTACCATGCAGTCGTACAGGCTCTGCTGGATATTATGCAGATCGAAGCCCACACCCGTGGTGCTGTTCGCCTGCGGATCGGCATCCACCAGCAGTGTTCTGAATTCGAGCACGGCCAGGCTGGCGGCCAGGTTGATGGCAGAAGTTGTTTTTCCAACTCCTCCTTTTTGATTTGCAACTCCAATTACTCGGGCCATTGTAGAGTACCTATTTTTGTAGATCGTAAAATTGTCACCAATCGGCAAGACCGCAAAATTTAGTTTTGCCCACCGGTGAACCCAGTTATTTTTGCGTCCGGAGGCCAGTCATTTGCGGCTCAAGGCCATAATAATCAGCTTTCCGGCACCGTTTACCTGCATAAAAACGGGAATCCGGGATTATGGCAGGACGGCAAAAATACACTTCCACCCCAACAATCGCAACCAAAACAGGCTTTGACTGTTAAATAAAGTTCTTAACAAAGGCAAAAAAAATCTAATCCATGCGCAATTCAGGTTTCTGGTGGGTCATCGTAGGTATCATGATCATCCTCGATATTTACGTGTACCAGGCCATTAAAGTGGTGCTTCCGGACCATTCCCCCAAACTCAGGCTGACCATCATCGTACTCTACTGGCTCATTTCCGTTTCCGTGGTGGCCGTGCTCATCATGATGCCCTTCATCAATTTCGATAACTGGCCCCGCGGCGTAAGAACCTACCTCTTCGCCATTACAGTAGGCCTTTTCTTCGCCAAACTCATCGTATCCATCTTCCTGGCCCTCGACGATATCCGGCGCGGAGGCATGTGGGTGATCGGAAAACTCTTCAGCAACCCCTCCGTGGAAATCAGCCAGGCATCGGACGGTATCACCCGCTCCGCCTTCCTCAGCTGGTTCGGCCTGGCCGCCGGCAGCACCCTCTTCGGTACCCTGCTCTATGGCTTCAGCAATAAATATAAATATCACGTCAACCGCATCCCCCTCAGCTTCGCCAACCTGCCATCCGCTTTCAAAGGACTTAAGATCGTACACATTTCGGATATCCATTCCGGTAGCTTCATGGACAAGAAAGCCGTACTCCACGGCGTGGAAAAGATCATGAAAGAGAAACCGGACCTCATCCTCTTCACCGGCGACCTCGTTAACGACCGCGCCACCGAAATGACAGACTATATGGACGTATTCAGTCAGCTTCGGGCACCCATGGGCGTTTACTCCACCCTCGGTAACCACGATTATGGCGATTACGTACGCTGGGAATCCGCAGACGCCAAACATGCCAACCTGGAAAGACTGAAAGCCGTACACGGAGAACTCGGATGGAAATTGCTCATGAACGAACATGTGGTCTTTGAAAGAGGCGAAGAAAAGATCGCTCTCATCGGTATCGAGAACTGGAGCGCCAAAGGCAATTTCCCCAAATACGGGAAAATGGACAAAGCCCACCCCGGCACCGAAACCCTTCCCTTCAAAATTCTCATGAGCCACGATCCCAGCCACTGGGAAGCTGAAGTGATCCCACAATATAAAGATGTAGACCTGATGCTCTCAGGCCATACCCATGGCATGCAGTTCGGTGTAGACCTGCCCGGCTTCAAATGGAGCCCTGTTCAATACATGTACAGGCAATGGGCAGGACTCTATGAAAATGAGAAACAGAAACTATACGTGAACAGGGGTTATGGTTTTATCGGGTATCCGGGACGCGTTGGTATCCTCCCTGAAATTACCGTGATCACATTGGGGTGATTAATTCCCATATTTTCATATATTGCATTAATCGTATACGTATGGTTGTGAGGCATTATTTAATATAATCTTCGCAACCATACGCCTTTATTAACAACCACTTTGGGTTAGTTGGCACAACAGTTGAAATTTCCAGAGTGAACCAAATTACAATGTATGAAAAAGAGAACCCTGTTTTTTTTACCCCTGGCTTTATTGTTCTGCTCAGTGAGCTTTGCACAGGGATTACACCTGGGCGTAAAAGCCGGCGCTAACATATTCAAGGTAGACGGCAAGAGCTTCAAAGAAGAATACAATTTCGGTTATAACATCGGCGCATTTGCTGAGATCAATTTCACAGACAAATTCGGCATCCAGCCTGAGGTTCTGTGGAACCAGCTGAACTATCGTACCGGCGCCAATTTCGGAGATGTATTTCCCGGTGGCCAGGACGATGTGAAAGGTAAGCTCAATTATTTGAGCATCCCATTGCTGCTGAGCTATTCGCCATCAAAAGTATTGTCAATACAGGCAGGTCCTCAGTTCGGCATACTGCTGAACCAGGACAAAAATCTTTTTCAGAACGGTAAAGAAGCATTCAAGAGCGGTGATCTCTCCGTCCTGGGTGGCGTACAGCTGAACCTTGGCGGTGTTAAAGTAGGTGGCCGTTACGTAATAGGTCTGGCAGACATCAACGATGTTGACAATAAAGAAAAATGGAAGAACCAGGGATTCCAGCTTTATCTGGGCCTGCGCATCATCTAAGACCGGTTGATACCAGTCCATTAAATCAATACATATGAAAAAAAGACCCTGGTTATTGCTGGCCGGAATAGTATGCTGTTCGATAGCCGGCTTCTCCCAGAGCCTTCACTTCGGCTTCAAGGGCGGCGCCAATATCTTCAAGGTAGACGGCCAGTCGTTCCGGGACGAATTCAAATTCGGGTACCATCTCGGTGCTTTTGGCGAGATCTATTTCACTGATAAATTCGGCATTCAGCCGGAAGTACTTTTCAGCCAGACCAATTTCCGCACCGGTAACGACTTTGATAATGTTTACCCTGATGGAATAGGTGACGTGAAAGGGAAGCTGCATTATCTGTCCATTCCCGTACTCCTCAGCTTCCGGCCGGTCAACCTGATCGCTTTTCAGATCGGGCCACAGTTTGGAACGCTGCTGAACCAGGATAAGGACCTTGTGAATAATGGAAAGGACGCATTCAAGAAGGGAGACTTGTCTTTACTTGCAGGTGCACAGCTGAATTTGCTGAAGTTCAAATTGGGAGCAAGGTATGTGATAGGGTTGAACGATATCAATGATGTAGGTACCAGCAATAAGTGGAAAAATCAGGGGTTCCAGGTATATGTGGGATTCAGGGTGATATAAATAATCCGTGCGTTTTTTTAGTATAGTTTGAAAAGAAGAAAGTCCCGGGGGAGTCTCCGGGATTTTTTATTTCCTGAGTTTGCTTAGACTGCCTGGGTGTATGGCTGCCTGGGTGTATGCGTTTTGCAACCGGATTATTTATACCCAAAGCCCATCAACCACCTGTCTACACTGAACCTGCCACTACCGTTGATGGTCAGCACAGCCGCAATTCCCCAAACCAGCAGATCATACTCAAATCCTTCTCCCTTCTGATTGCCAAACCAGTTCATGAAAAAACCATTATGCATATGGTCCT